>NZ_BAGK01000107.1 GCF_000308795.1 Nocardia thailandica NBRC 100428
ATCTCGACGACCAGCACGCCCACGGCTGGTTCGTCGGCATCGACGGCGACCTGGCCTTCGCCGTGTTCGTGGCGGACGCGGGCAGTTCGGCGCCCGCCGTCGAGGCGGCCGGGCGGATGCTGCGCGCGCCGCGCTGATCACCCGCCGGCCGCGCGCGGCACGATGAAGACGCCCTCGGCCTCGGCGGTGACCATGCCGTCGGCCGCGAGGGTGGCGCGCGCGAACTTCTTGCGGCCCTCGCGCACGGTCGGCGCGGCCTCGAGGACCAGCGCGCCCAGCGGGGTCGGCCGGTGGTAGCGGATCGTGAGCGTGCCGGTGTAGTTGGGCGTGCCGTCCATGCTCGCGGCCTCGCCGAGCAACTGGTCGAACAGCAGCGCGACCACGCCGCCGTGGACGTGGCCGGTCGGTCCCTCGTAGGCCGCGCCGAGGGTGACCTCGGCGCGGGCGGCGAGGGCGTCGTCCGGTGTTCCCCGGACGACTGTGAGCGGCGGGGCGACCGCGTTGCGCAGCCCGATCACCGCGTTGCCCCAGGCCATGCCCTGCCCGGTCGCGCTGCGCCGCACGCCGTAGGGTCCGGGCATCTGCTCGGCGCGCAGGGCGGCGACGACCTCGGCGATGCGGCGGTGCGCGTCCGCGAGGGTGGCGTCGTCGACCCGGGTCCGGATGAGCGCGTCGATCAGGTCGCGGACGGTGCCGGTGACGGGCTCGTAGCGGGCGATGTGCTGGGCGACCTCGTCGTCGGTGAGGTCGTCGAGGATGAATTCCATGGGTGTCCCGGCTCGACGGTGGTCACTGATCCGGGGCCGGACTAGCGTCTGGACTTTGTTCCGAAATTATCGCAGGGTGCGTGGCGTGTCCAGTGCGCGTGTCGTGTGGTCGAGGGTCGCGACGGCTCCGGCCGTGTCCGGGTGGCCGCGATCGCTGGTTCGAACGGCCCGAGACCGGGCGCGCGGGCGTACCGGGCGGGCGACGCGGCGAGGTGTGCGGGTCAGCGGCAGCAGTCGGGGTCGAGGACGACACAGAGCGCGGTGAGCGCTTCGCGGCGGGAGCGGTGGAAGGTGTTCATCCCGCGGCGCTCGGAGCTGACCATCCCGGCGTTCCTGAGCTGGGTCAGGTGGTGGGAAACGGTGGACTCGGCGATTCCGACCGCCGTGGCGAGCTCGCCACTGTTGCGCTCCCCACCCGGGGCGCTCAGCAGGAGGGACATCAGTTTCACGCGCACCGGATCGGCGAGTGCTTTGAGCCGCAGTGCCACTTCGAGGGCGGCGTCGTCGTCGAGTGGGCCGGCCGCGACGGGCGAGCAGCAGACGGGGGCGGACATGTCGATCACCGGTAGCGCCTTGGGCATGGCGCAATCCTACTCGTAGTATTGACATATGTCGAA
This sequence comes from Nocardia thailandica NBRC 100428, assembly GCF_000308795.1. Lineage (GTDB taxonomy): Bacteria > Actinomycetota > Actinomycetes > Mycobacteriales > Mycobacteriaceae > Nocardia > Nocardia thailandica. The sequence goes on from NZ_BAGK01000107.1 coordinate 1,385, forward strand.
AAGGTGGTGCAGACTCGGCGTTGCAAGTTCTTCGACATATGTCTCACAAGTGGAGGATCTCTCATGTCCCGCGTCCAGCTCGCCCTCAACGTCGACGACCTCGACACCGCTGTCACCTTCTATTCGACCCTGTTCGGCGTCGAACCGGCCAAGCGCAAGCCCGGTTACGCCAACTTCGCCATCGCCGAGCCACCGCTCAAGCTCGTGTTGATCGAGAACGTCGGCTCGGGCGGTTCGATCAACCATCTCGGGATCGAGGTCGAATCCTCCGAACGAGTCCACGGCGAGATCGCCCGCCTCTCGGAGGCCGGGTTGTTCACCGAGGAGCAGATCGCGACCACGTGCTGCTTCGCCACGCAGGACAAGGTGTGGGTCACCGGGCCCGGCGGTGAGCGGTGGGAGGTCTACACCGTGCTCGCCGACAGCGACACCTTTGGCGTCGCGCCCGTTTCGGAGCCGTCCGCCGCCGCCGAGCCGACCGGCGTGTGCTGCGGAACCGCCGCCGAGGCCGAAGCCGAAGGTGCCTGCTGCGGCGCCGGGGCCAAGGAGGAGGCGATCGCCTCCGGGGCGAGCTGCTGCGGCTGACCCGGCCGGGCAGGGCTGCGAGCGAGTTCACCGGGTGTTCGCTTGCCTTCTCGATTAGATATCGATCAATATCGACGGATGTCGAATCGAGAATTGCCGCTCGGTGTGGCCTCACCGGGGTGTGCGGCCACACCGAGCATCCGGCCGCCGATGACCGGCGAGACCGCGGTCGAGCTCGCCGCGGCGTTCAAGGCACTTGCCGATCCGGTCCGATTGCGGCTGCTCTCGGCGATCGCCGCGCGGGCCGACGGCGAAGCCTGCGTGTGCGACCTGTCCTCCGGTATCGATGTCACCCAGCCGACGATCTCGCACCACCTCAAGGTGCTCCGCGAAGCGGGTCTGCTGACCAGCGAACGGCGCGCGTCCTGGGTGTACTACCGGATCGTTCCCCAAGCGCTGGCGCGACTGTCGGATGTGCTCGCGGCCGAAGCGGGAGCGGTGGTGACCGCGTGAGCACCACCACCGAAACCCCGGCGGTCGTCGGCAAGCTCTCGACCCTGGACCGGTATCTGCCCGTCTGGATCGGCGTCGCCATGGCCGCCGGCCTGCTGCTCGGCCGGATCATCCCCGGCCTGGGCGATGCGCTGTCGGCGGTCGCGGTCGGCGGCATCAGCCTGCCCATCGCGATCGGCCTGCTGATCATGATGTACCCGGTGCTGGCCAAGGTTCGCTACGACCGCCTCGGCACCGTCACCGGCGACCGCGCACTGCTGATCAGTTCTTTGGTTCTGAACTGGATTCTCGGCCCGGCGTTGATGTTCGCGCTCGCGTGGCTGTTGCTGCCGGATCTGCCCGAGTATCGGACCGGGCTGATCATCGTCGGCCTGGCCCGCTGCATCGCCATGGTCGTCATCTGGAACGACCTCGCCTGCGGCGACCGCGAAGCCGCCGCCGTCCTGGTCGCGCTGAACTCGGTGTTCCAGGTGATCATGTTCGCCGCCCTCGGCTGGTTCTACCTCTCCGTGCTGCCCGGCCTGCTCGGTCTCGCGCAGACCAGCATCGACACCTCGCCCTGGCAGATCGCCGAGTCGGTGCTGATCTTCCTCGGCGTCCCGCTCCTCGCGGGGTTCCTCACCCGCCGCCTCGGCGAACGCGCCAAGGGTCGCCGATGGTATGAATCCAGCTTCCTGCCCCGGATCGGGCCCTGGGCCCTCTACGGGCTGCTGTTCACCATCGTGATCCTGTTCGCCCTGCAAGGCGACCAGATCACCTCCCGACCCTGGGACATCGTGCGGATCGCGATCCCGCTGCTGGCGTACTTCGCGATCATGTGGGGCGGCGGCTACGTCCTCGGCGCCACCCTCGGGCTCGGCTACGAGCGCACCACCACGCTGGCGTTCACCGCCGCCGGCAACAACTTCGAGCTCGCCATCGCCGTCGCGATCGCCACCTACGGCGCGACGTCCGGGCAGGCCCTGGCCGGTGTGGTCGGGCCCCTCATCGAAGTCCCGGTGCTGGTCGGCCTGGTCTACGTCTCGCTGGGCCTGCGCAAGCGTTTCGTCGCCCCAACGGCGGGCGAAGGAACGGCGCCGCCGGGTGACCGCGCTGCGGCCCGGTCCGGCGACGACATCGACTTCCACGGAAAGGCCCTTCCATGACCGCGAAGCCCAGCGTCCTGTTCGTCTGCGTCCACAACGCGGGACGCTCCCAGATGGCCGCCGGATTCCTGACCCACCTCGCCGGAGCTGCCATCGAAGTCCGCTCCGCCGGAAGCGCGCCTGCCGACTCCGTCAATCCCGCCGCGGTCGAGGCGATGGCCGAGATCGGCATCGACATCTCCGAGCAGACCCCCAAGATCCTCACCGGAAGCGCAGTGGAAACCTCCGACGTCGTCATCACGATGGGCTGTGGCGACAGCTGCCCCTTCTTTCCCGGTGTCAGCTACCGCGACTGGGTGCTGGAGGATCCCGCGGGCAAAGGCGTCGAATCCGTCCGGCCCATCCGCGACGAGATCCGATCCCGCGTGGAAGCCCTCATCGCCGAGCTCCTTCCCGGTCGCGACTGACTCCCGCCGACCGCGTGTCAGTGCGCCTGGTCGGCGCAGGGGATGACGAAGACTCGTTCGAGCAGGTCGTAGAGGTGTGCCCGGTCGTCGGGGCCGAGTTCGGCCAGGCCCCGCTGGGTCGCGGCCATCTTCGCGCGGATCGCGTCGGTGACGCGTTCGCCCTCCGGGGTGATGACCAGGTGGGTGACGCGACGGTCGGCCTCGCTGGTCTCGCGCCGGACGAGGCCGCGCTTCTCGAGTCGGTTGATGATGCCGGTGACGTTGGAGGCGTCGCAGGCAAGGGTGTCGGCCAGGGCGCGCATGGCGACGGGGCCCCGGCGCAGGACCGTCAGGGTCTTGCCCTGGCTCGCCGTCAGGTTCTCGCTCGCCGCGGCGGCGGTGAACTCCCCGTAGTAGACGCCGAGCGACACCGAGAGCAGCTCCATGAGCTGGGCGGTGTCGGCGCGGGCTCCTGTCATGGGATCAGCCTATCCGCAAAAACTTGACGATCTCAAATATCTGCCTCTAGCGTGGGCATTGCTTGAAGTTCTCAACTTTCTATGTTGTCAAGTAACCGCGAGGAGTTACCCGTGACCGTCACCACCTCCGATGCCACCCGCACGGCCGAGGTCCTGTCCCGGCCCATCACGCTCAACGGCCTGACCGTGCCGAACCGGATCGTGATGGCGCCGATGACCCGAATGTTCTCGCCCGGCGGTGTTCCGGGGGAGGACGTGCGCTCGTACTACGCGCGCCGCGCCGCGGCCGGGGTCGGCCTGATCGTCACCGAGGGGACCTACGTCGGGCACGACTCGGCCGGGCAGAGCGACCGGGTGCCGCGCTTCCACGGGGAGGAGCAGCTGGCGGGCTGGGCGAAGGTCGCCGAGGACGTGCACGCCGCGGGCGGCACGATCGTCCCGCAGCTGTGGCACATCGGCATGGTGCGCAACGACGGTGAGCCGCCGTTCCCCGAGGCCCCGGCCATGGGCCCGTCCGGCATCGGCGCCGACGGCACCGAAGGCGCGGGCAAGGCCATGACCCAGGCCGACCTGGACGAGGTGATCGCGGCGTTCGCGACGGCGGCCGCGGACGCGGAGCGGATCGGCTTCGACGGTGTCGAGCTGCACGGCGCGCACGGCTACCTGCTCGACCAGTTCCTGTGGGCGGGCACCAACCGCCGCACCGACGCCTACGGCGGCGATCCGGTTGCCCGGACCCGGTTCTCGGCCGAGATCGTGGCCGCGGTGCGCGCGGCGGTGTCCCCGGAGTTCCCGGTGATCTTCCGGTACTCGCAGTGGAAGCAGCAGGACTACAGCGCGCGGCTGGCCGAGACGCCCCAGGAGCTCGAGGCGATCCTCGCGCCGCTGGCCGCCGCCGGTGTAGACGTCTTCCACGCCTCGACCCGCCGCTACTGGCTGCCGGAGTTCGAGGATTCGGACCTGAACCTGGCCGGCTGGACCAAGAAGCTCACCGGCCGCCCCACCATCACCGTCGGCTCGGTCGGGCTCGACGGCGACTTCCTGCGCGCCTTCGCCGGGCACGGCGCCGAGCTGGGCAGCATCGACAACCTGCTCGATCGGATGGAACGCGACGAGTTCGACATGGTCGCCGTCGGCCGCGCCCTGCTCCAGGACCCGGAGTGGGCGGCCAAGGTCCTCGACGGCCGGACCGCGGAGATCCGCCCCTACGACGCGGCGGCGCTGAAGACCCTGAGCTGAGGGGCGCCGGAAAAGATTTCGGCCGCACCGATGAGTTCGCGGGCGGTGGTCCGTCCTATCCGTTGAACGCGCTACCCACCCGGCGCGACCGACGAGAAGGACACCGACATGACCACCGCCACCGCCTCCGCGACCGTCTCCACCGCCACCTCCTACCGCCCCGGCAAGATCCGCAACCGCGTCCTGTGGACGCTGCAGATCGTGCTCGGCCTGTTCTTCGTCATCGCCTCGGGCGGTCCGAAGCTGGTCATCCCGCACACCCTGATGGAGAGCGCCCCCGCGGGCCTGACGATCCCGTTCGGCCTGCTGGTGTTCATCGGCGTGGCCGAGGTCGCGGGCGGCATCGGCCTCATGGTGCCCCGGCTGACCGCCCTGGCCGCGGCCGGGCTGTCCGTGCTGACCGTCCTCGCGGCGGGCACCCAGGCGTTCCTCGTCGGCGCGCCCGCGATGGCGATCTTCCCGCTGGCGCTGGCCGGGATCTTCGCCTGGATCGCCTACGAGCGCCGTGCCACCCTGCCCGTGCCGACCCGGTGAATCCACCACCGCGGGCGACGATCACCGGACGAACCGTCCGGTGATCGTCGCGTGCGCGTGCCCGGTCGTTCGGGTGGACGACCGGGTCGCGCCACGCGTCTCACCCCAGCACGATCGCCAGGAATCCCGAGACCCTGCCCCAGCGGTCCGGGTCGGATCGGTGACCGCGCGGAAGACCCGCAACGCCGACGGACACCCGATTCGTCGCCCGATCCGGTGCCGCCCTTCGGGAGGCCGGCCGGCACGACGGCGTGTCGCGCGTAGTCGGTTACGCGTCCGGGTCCGGGTGGCCGCCGCGCCGCCTATCCTCGAGTCATGGACGAGCAGTCGCGCCGCATCCGGGGGTTCGTCGTCTTCCCGGCGGACGCGCCGCGGCGCCCGGCGCGGCTGAGGATCGAGCTGCGCGACGTCAGCTTCGCCGACGGGCCCGCGCCGCTGCTCGCCGAGCTGAGCGCGGACGTGCCGATCGGACCGGGGGCGCGCTTCCCGTTCGAGCTCACCGCGCCGGCGGGCGCCGCGAGTTCGGCGCAGTCGCTGGCCTGCCACGTCGACCTGACCGGGGACGGGAGCCTGGCCACGGGGGATCTGGTGTCGACCCTGGCGATTCCGGTCCCGCCCCGGGGCGCGGTGGCGAACCTGATCATCCCGGTGACCGTCGTCGAGGCGCGCCGGAACGCGTAGCCCGCTACCCGTGCCGGGGCGGGACGCGCGGCGCACGCTGGGAGGACGCGACCGGTCCGCGGTCGCCTCGCCCAGGAGAAGGTGCGGCCGATGATCATCCACGACTTCGTCATCGCGGCGCGCGCGAGCGCCGACGACACCGGCGAATTCCGTCCCGCGCCCGAGGCCGGGACCGTCACCGTCCCGAGCGTCACCCAGGGCGCGCGCTGCCTGCGCTACGGCGCGATCGACGGCCTCGCCGTCTTCGAAGGGGACATCGTCCTCGGCGACCTCGACGAGGTCGAGGACCCGCGGCGCGAGGAGGGGGTGGCGATCACCGGGGCGGAATCGCGGTGGCCCGGCGGCGTCGTGCCGTTCGAGATCGATCCGGCGCTGCCCGATCCGCAGCGGGTGGCCGCGGCGGTGGCCCACTGGAACGCGCGCACCACGCTGCGCTTCGTGCCGCGCGCCGCCGCCCACGCCGACTTCATCCGCTTCGTGCCCGGCGCCGCCAGCCGCTCGCCGGTGGGCAGGCGCGGCGGGCGGCAGACCGTCGAACTCACCGTCACCGCGCCCGTCGGAACCGTGGTGCACGAGATGGGGCACGCCATCGGGCTCTGGCACGAGCAGAGTCGCGCGGACCGCGCCGCGTTCGTCGACGTGTGCCTGACCGACGTCGCCCCCGAGACCCGGCACAACTTCGCCCAGCACATCACCGACGGCGACGACATCGGCGACTACGACTTCGGCTCGATCATGCACTACCCGGCGACGGCGTTCAGCGTCACCGGGCGCGCCACCATCGTCCCGCGGGTCGTGCTGCCGCCCGGGGTCGTCATGGGGCAGCGGGTCGCGCTCTCGGCGGGCGACATCGCCGCCGCCGACGCCCTCTACCCCGACGCGGCGGCCGGGTGAGCGCCGCCGCGGCGGAAGTCGAGTGGTCGACTACTCGTGTCCCCACCGCGGGCCGCGGCGCACGTTGGGATCCCCAGCGACCCCGACCCGGACAGGTGATGGACATGACAACCGAGACGCGCACCGCCGCATGGCGGCAACAGGTGTCGGCCGCCGCCCAGCGGTACGCCGACAGCGCCGCCGCGCGGCGCACCATCGAGCGGCGGCGGCGAGCGGCCGAGTCGATCGTCGCCGACAGCGAGGAACAGATCCTGGCCCGCGCGGATCGGCTGTTCGCCAACGGCGAGGTGCCACCGCAGGTGGTGACCGACCTCGCCGCCGGGGAACCCGTCGGCCGGATCGCGGCCCTCGAGCGGGTGATCGGTCAGGTCAACGATCTGCAGGCGGTCAACTTCCTCGGCCGGGGCGGTCGCGCGGCGGCGGCGGTCGCGCGGATCTCGTTGGCGGACAACGGCCGCGAGGTCCCGATCGGGACCGGCTCGCTGGTCTCGCCGCAGCTTCTGCTCACCAACCATCACGTGCTGCCGACCGCGCAGGACGCCGCCCGGGTGGTGATCGAGTTCCGCGCCGAGACCGACCTGGACAGCGTGCCGACCCCGCCCGCGCGGGTCCGCGCCCTGCCGCAGGACTTCTTCGTCACCGACGCCGGCCTGGACTACACGCTCGTGCGCGTGGGCGCCGGACCCGGCGGCACCGCGCCGGGGGACACCTTCGGCTGGAATCCGCTGATCGCCGAGCAGGGCAAGATCGTCATCGGCGAGGCCATGAACGTCGTCGGCCACCCCATGGGCAGGCTCAAGGAGATCTCCATCCGCGACAACCGGCTCGACCTGCAACTCGACGACTTCCTGCACTACTCCACCGACACCGAGCCGGGCAGCTCGGGCTCGCCGGTGTTCAACGACCAGTGGGAGCTGGTGGCGCTGCACCACTGCGGCGTCTCGGCCCAGGACGCGGACGGCAACACCCTGCGCGTCGACGGCAAACGCTGGCAGCCCGGCGACGGCGACGACGCCGTGCAGTGGATCGCCAACGAGGGCGTGCGGGTGAGCGCCATCCTGCGCGACCTGGCGGCCCGCGACCACCCGCCCGCCCAGCGCGCGCTGCTGGACGAGCTGGGGGAGCAGGCGGGCCTGTGCTGCGCGGCACCCCAGGACACGGCACCCCAGGACACGGCGCCCCGGGACGCGGTGCCCGTCGTCGCCGCGCCGGAACCCGTCGTCACCCCGGAACCCGGTGTCGCGCGGCAGGAGTCGGTGCGTCGCCTGCGGGGGTTGCGGGGTAACGCGACCGCGTTCGGCGGCACGCGGAGTCTGCTGTATCTGCACGGTCGCGGCCAGCAGGAACGCGACCCCGCCGACCTGCGCCGCACCTGGACCGCCGGCCTGAACAAGGGCCTCACCCTGGCCGACCTGACGCCGGTCGACCCCGCCGACGCCTACTTCCCGTACTACGGCGACCAGCTCGCGGCGAGCCTGGAGCACCGGGAGTCCCTCGTGGCCGCGGACTCGGGCCTCTACGAGAGCCTGGTGACCGAGGCCGCGGTGGCGGCGGGCATGCCGCCCACGGGAACGGGGACCGTGCCCGCCACCGAGGAGGGGCTGTTCGGCCTCGGCGCCGGCCTGCTGGGCCGCCTGCACGATCAGCTCGGCTGGCTGGCCGCGCGCAGCGGCCTCGACGCCCTGCTCATCAGCGCGATCTTCGCCGACGTCGCCGCCTACCTCGACGACGACGACGTCCGCAAGAGCGTGCTCGAGACGGTCCTGGCCGACACCCCGACCTCCGGGGAGCTGATCCTGGTCTCCCACAGCCTCGGGACGGTCGTGGCGATGGACCTGCTGACCCAGCTGCCGCGCGAGCTGAACGTGCGCCTGCTCGTCACGGCGGGCAGCCCGCTGGGGCTGGACGCCGTCTACCGCAAGCTGCTCAGCGGCGGCGCGACCCGGCCCGAACGGGTCGGCGACTGGCTCAACACGTTCTACGCCGGCGACCCCGTCGCCATCGGCTGCCCGCTGGGACCGGTGTGGGGCGCGGGCGTGCGGGACGCGGCGGTGGCGAACCCGAAGGACCACGCGCACGACATCGCCGAGTACCTCGCCCACCCGGCGGTGGCCGCCGCCATCGGCGGCGCGATCCGCGCGTGAGGGCGGCGCGTCATCCACGGGCCGGTTCCGGATTCGCGTAGCGCCCTACGCGTTCGGGACCGGCCCGTCGCGAGGGACCCTGAACGGAGAGAACTTCGGCGAAAGGGCAGGACGATGTACGACGCGGATCCCGAGGACGCGGTCCTGGCCGCGAGCCCCGACACCACGGAAGAGATGGGCGAGCCGGGGGCCGTGGACCGGCCCGGCGGCCACAATCACCGGGCGCACGCGCCCGGCCGGCACACCCAGCGGGTCCTGTGCACCCACGGCACGGGCGCCTGGGTCTTCGGATTCCCCGACGCCACGGTGCGCGCCGACAGCCGGGTCAGCGTGCGGCTGGCCGCGATCGGGCCCGACGGCGCCGCGCTGCGCGACGGCGCACCGGTGCGCGTGCTGGGGGTGGTCCCGCACAGCGACGGCACGACCACGGTGCGCTATCACGTGGGCGCGGAGCACAATCTGCGCGTGCTGTTCGACTTCGTCATCCTGCCCTGACGCGACGCGCGCGCCGCGCGGGCCCGCGCGCGTCAGCCGTCGCGGACCAGCAGCGCGCGCAGCACGTGCGCGGTCCGGTCGGTGACGGTGCCGGGGGCGAGTCCGCG
>NZ_BAGK01000106.1 GCF_000308795.1 Nocardia thailandica NBRC 100428
GATGGCGGGCACATGGATGCACGCGCTCGCCGTCGAGTCCGGGCGGCTGGTGCCCGCCGAGCCCGGTGCGGCGGACACCCCGCGCTGGGTGCGGGCCTGACCCTCAGCGCAGCGCGGCCTCGGCCTCGCGGGCGGCGGCCGCGACCAGGGCGTTGTCCGGTTCGGCGTCGGCCTGCGGTTTCGTGGTGAGCACCGCGATCACCAGGGGCGCACGCCCGGGCGGCCAGGCCACCGCGACGTCGAGCGCCGAGCCGTAGGCCGGGGTTCCGGTCTTGTCCCCGACCCGCCAATCCGCGGGCAGCCCGGCCTTGATGCGGGCGGCGCCGGTGGTGCTGGCGAGCAGCCACGAGTTCAATTGCGCGCGTTCGGGTTCGGCCAGGGCGTCGCCGACGGCCAGGGCGCGGTAGTCCGCGGCGAGGGCGGCCGCGGTGGTGGTGTCCCGGTCGTCGCCGGGGATCGCGGTGTTGAGCTCGGTCTCCCAGCGGTCCAGCCGTGTCACCTGATCGCCCAGCGTCCGCAGGCGGGCGGTGAAACCGGCCGGGCCGCCGAGCAATTCGAGGATCTGATTGCCCGCGGTGTTGTCCGAGGCGGTGATCGCGGCGTGGCAGAGTTCGGCGACGGTCATGCCGGTGTCGACGTGCTGGGCGGTGACGGGGGAGTTGGCGACGAGCTCGTCCGCGCCGTAGGTGATCCGCTGGTCGAACCAGCCCGAGGACAGGGGGTGCTCGTCCAGCAGGGCGCCGCAGGCCAGGCCCTTGAACGTCGAGGCGATGGGGAAGCGTTCGTCGGGGCGGTAGGCGACGGTGCGGCCGCTGCCGGTGTCCACGGCGAAGACGCCGAGCCGGGCGCCGTGTTCGGTCTCGAGGCGGGCGAAACCGGGCGTGCCCGCCGCCGGGGCGGCGGTGTCGGGGGCGGCGGGCGCGGCCGGTTCGGCGCAGGCGGTCAGGGCGGCGGCCAGGACGACAACCGGGAGCAGGCGGGCGGGCAGGGGTAGTGAGGTCATCGGCACAGCAGAGCATCCGGGGCGGCGGCGGGGCCAATATGCGGGCGAGGCGTGTCCGGGTCGCATCCGCTATCGCCGCTGGCCGGATCGGGTCGCGATCGCGCGCGACCGGCCGCCGGTCGCCGCGCTGGTTGAATGGCGCGCATGGATCTGCTGCGCCATCTCCGGTTCTTCGTCGCGGTCGCCGAGGAGGGACATTTCGGGCGGGCGGCGTCGGCGCTGCACATGACCCAGCCGCCGCTGTCGCAGGGACTGCGCCGCCTCGAGCAGGACCTCGGCGTCGACCTGGTGCACCGCACGCGTCAGGGCGCGGTCCTCACCGCCGCGGGCGCGCGGCTGCTGCCCCGGGCCCGGCTGCTCGTCGACGACGCCGACCGCTTCCACGCCGAGGCGCGGCGGATCGCGGGCGCCCGCGGCGCCGTCCGCTGGGGCGCCACCACCGCGCTGCCCGACACCCTGGTCGCCGGCTGCGCGGCCGCGCTCGCCGCGAGCGAGCCCGGCACGCGGGTGACCACCCGCTCGGGCGGCACCGCCGAGCTGATCGCCGATGTCCGTGCGGGCCTGTGCGATCTGGCCGTGGTCGAGCATCCCGCGTTGCTCGAGGGGGTCACCGCGGGTCCGGTGATCGCCCTGCCGCGGCGGCTGGTCGTCCCCGCGGGACACCGCATCGCCTCCGCCGAGCAGCCCGCGTTCCGTATGCTGGCCGGGCTGACCCTGGCCACGGCGCCGCGCACCGCCAATCCGCCCGGTCACGACACCCTGATCGACCTGTTGCGGGCCCGTGGCCTCGAGGTCGACACGGTCGCCGCCCCCGACGAGCGGGCCGTGCTGGCCGCCGTCGCCGCGGGCACCAGCTTCGGCTGGAGCGCGAGCCCGCCGACCCCCGTGCCGGGCGTCGCCTGGGTGAGCATCGCGCCCCGCGAGACGGCGCTGCGGGTCCGGATCGTGGCCGGGCCCGGCGCCGAGAGCGAGGCGGCCGTGCTCGACCGGGCCCTGTTGCGCGAGCGCCTGCGATGACCGGCCTCGTCACCGAGCGCATCCGCGCGGTGTTCGCCGACGCGGGCTGCACCGGATGGCTGCACGCGCGCCGCTGCGGCGGGCCGGACGGGGAGGTCGACCTCGGCGGCCGCGAGCGGGTCGTCACGGCCTCGGTCTACAAGCTGCTGGTCTTCACCGCCTACTGCCGCCTGGTCGACCAGGGCGCGCTGGACCCGAGAGCCCGGCTCACCGTCGACCCCGCCCGCTGCACGCCGGGCCCGACCGGCCTCGCGGCCCTGCGCGACCCGGTCACCCTGAGCCTGCGCGACCTGGCCGCCTCGATGATGACCGTCTCCGACAACGCCGCCGCCGACATCCTGCTCGACCTCGTCGGACCCGCCGCCGTCGCGGCGCTGGCCGCCGAACAGGGCCTCACCGCGACCCGCGTGGTCGGCGGGATGGCCCAGGTCCACGAGAGCCTGGTCCGCGACACCGACAGTCACACCACCGCCGAGGCGTTCGCCGCGCTGGCGGGCAACGAGGAGGCGCACACCGTCTCGGCCTACGACCCGGCCTACGCCAGCGCCACCACGCCCGAGGAGATGACCCGCTTCCTGCGCGCCCTCTGGACCGGCGCGGTGCTGTCCCCGGCGGGCACCGCGACCGTGCGCGAGGTGATGGGCGCGCAGGTGTGGCCGCACCGGATCGCGGCGGGGTTCCCGTATCCGGGGGTGCGGGTGGCGGGCAAGACCGGCACCATCGGCGCCATCCGCAACGAGGTCGCGGTGGTGGAGTTCCCGGGCGAGCACCCGGTCGCGGTCGCGGTGTTCACCCGCGCCGCCCGCGCCGAACCGCAGCTGGCGGTGGTGGACGCGGCGATCGCCGAGACCGCCCGGCTCGCGGTCACCGAGTTGCGCAGGCCGAAGGACTGAGGTTCACTCCCGTTCGTCCGTGCGGCCCTTGCGCGGCGCCGTCTGGTCGATGCGCGGATCCTCGGTCACCGCATAGCGTTTCACGTACTCGGAGACGAAGGCCTGCACCGTCGCGGTGGCCGGAATGGCCAGCAGCGCGCCCACCGCGCCGAGCAGCGCGCCGCCGGCCAGCACCGCGAGCAGGGCGATGGCGGCGTTGACGTCCACGGTGCGCGCGGTGATCCGCGGTTGCAGCACATAGTCCTGGAACCACTGGTAGACCACCGCGAACAGGATGATCCACACCGCGTCGAGCGGATCGACCGTCAGCGCCACGAACACCGGCAGGATCGCGGCCAGATAGGTGCCCACCGTCGGGATGAACGAGGCGATCACGCCGAACCAGATGCCGAGGGCGATCGCGTCCGGGATGCCGAGCAGCGCCAGGAACACCCCGTGCGCGACCGCCGACACCACCGCGAGCAGCAGCCGCGAGTAGAGATAGCCGCCGGTCTTGTCGATGGCCAGATCCCAGGCGTGCAGGAAGGTCCGCTGACGCGGGGGTGGCAGCAGCGAGCACACCGTGCGCCGCACCTTCGGCCCACCCGCGGTGAGGTAGATGCTGAAGATGGCGATGGTCAGCACCTGCGCCAGCCCGCCGAGCACGGTCGTCGACACGCCCCAGGCGTTGTCGGCGGCGGTGCGCGCGTACCCCTCGAGCACGCTGGACTCCTGCAGCAGCCGCTGGTTCAGGTCGCGCAGGGTGAAGTGCTGGCCGAAGCTGCGATTGACCCAGCCGATGCCCTCGTCGAGCAGCCGGGGCGTCTCGTGCACCAGATTGGTGGCGGTCTCCACCAGCAGGGTCACCAGCGCGGCCAGGAACGCCAGCACGCACAGGAAGGTCACCAGGAACACCAGGGCCGTGGCCAGGCCGCGCGGCACCCCGCGCCGGGCCAGCGCCGCCACCGCGGGCTCCATGGCCAGGGCGACGAAGAACGCGACGAGCAGCATCGTCGCGATGCCGGTCAACCGGTCGAAGGCCCAGTCCGCCAGCAGGAACAACCCGAAGAACACCAGGGCGAGCGCCATCGCCCTCGGCAGCCACTCCGGCATCCGCGATCGCGCACCCGGCACCGGTGCGGGATCGGGGGATTCGGTGTCCACGCGTCCAGTGTGGACCGCACCCGGCACCGCGCCCGGTAGCGACGCGGCGCCGGCGTCAGACCGTCTCGGCGATCCACGGCGCACACGGAAACCCGCTGTGCCTGCGAGACCGGCGCCGACAGTGTGTTCGCCGAAGCGGTCCTGGCGGCGGGTGGCCGGCTCGAGGTGGTGCTGCCGTCACGGGACTACCGCGAGGCGAAGGTGAAGCCCGAGCACGTCGCTCAGTTCGACGCGCTGATCGCGCGGGCCGCGAAGGTGCGGGTGATGGGCTTCGACAGCGCCGGGCACGAGGCGTACGAGGCCGCCAACGCCGTGCTGGTCGGGGACGTCGATCGGATGATCGCGGTCTGGGACGGGCAGGCCGCCCGGCGCGCGGGCACCGGGACCGTGGTGGAGCTGGCGCGCGCGACCGGCGTTCCGGTGGACATCGTCTGGCCGGAGGGCGCAGCGCGCGGCTGACGGGCCGTCGAACGGCCGGTGGTGGCAGGTCGAGGTCTCGGCCGGCTGCGGGATGAAAGGTCGCGCGGGGCCGGGTAACGTGCCAGTGCGTCCCGGCCACGCGCGGTGGCCGGTAACGGCGCGGGGAACGAGGTGCTCGACATGCGGCCGCTGGGAGTCGGCGACCCGCCGGGCATCGGACCGTACCGGTTGCTCGGCGTGCTGGGCGCCGGGGGCATGGGCAAGGTGTATCTGGGCCGCAGTGCGGGCGGCCGGACGGTCGCGGTGAAGGTGGTGCGGCCCGAGCTGGCCGACGACACCGGGTTCCGGCGGCGTTTCGCGCGCGAGGTCGCCGCGGCGCGCCGTGTCGGTGGGGACCACACCGTGCCGCTGCTCGATGCCGAGACCGAGGGCGAGTTCCCCTGGCTGGCCACGGCCTACGTCGCCGGCCCGTCGCTGCGCGACGCGGTCGACGAGCACGGCCCGCTGCCCGAACCGGCGCTGCGCGTGCTCACCGCCGGGCTGGCGCGTGCCCTGGTCGCGGTCCACGCCGCCGGGGTCGTGCATCGCGACCTCAAGCCCTCGAACGTGCTGCTGACCGTGGACGGTCCGCGCGTCATCGACTTCGGTATCGCCCGCGCCACCGACGACAGCGTGCTCACCGAGACCGGCAACATCATCGGCACGCCCGGTTTCATGAGTCCCGAACAGGTCACCGGCGACGGCCCCGTCGGACCGCCAGGGGACGTGTTCGCCCTGGCGGCGGTCGTCGTCTACGCCGCGACCGGCACCGGCCCCTACGGCGACGGCCCGATGGCGGCCAAGCTGTTCCGTGTCCTGCATCAGCCCGCCGACGTCTCCGGCGTCCCGGAAGCCCTGCGCCCCTTGCTCACCGCCTGTTTCGCCGCCGATCCGGCCGCGCGTCCCGCCCCCGCGGAGATCGTGGCCGCGGTCTCGGCCCTCGGCCCCGTGGCGGCCGCCGGCTGGCTGCCGCCGTCGATCCTCGAACAGGTCAGCCGCGCGGCGGTCTCGCTGCTCGACCTCGACACCGACCCGGCGCTGAATCCGCCCCCCGGACCGACGGTGAGCGCGCGGTGGCCGGGAACCGCTGCGGGACCGGGTGTTCCGGCCGGCGCCGACGGCCGGAGCGGCGGACCGGTCGGCTGGACCACGCCGCCCGCCGGCTACCGCGGCCCGTCCGCGAGCACCGACCCGGACGGCTACCGCTCCGTGCCGGCCACCCCGCGTCCCGGTGCCGCCGGCCCGGCCTCCGGTGCGGTCGAGCGGTTTCCGTCCGCGACCGAAGCCCGGCCGCTCGGCGCCGACGCATCAGCCGGGTTGGCGCCCGCGTCCGCCAGGGAACCGGAACGATCGCACACGACAAGTCACGGCGCGCCCGGCGGGGACCCGGTTCGGCCGCAGACGACCGGCGTCGGGGCGCCCGGCGGGTGGTCGTATCCCCTTGCGGCACAGACCGATCCGGCGGCCGCCACCCCGACCCTCGTCCCCGCCGGGTCCGCGCGGGCGCGCCGGCGGCCCGTCGGCCTGATCGCCGCGGTGGTCGGCGTGCTGGTACTCACGGCCGCGATCGCGGTCGGCGGGGGAGTGTGGCTGTCCCAGCGCGGCAGCGCCGGACCCGCGATGAGCGCGCCGCCGCCGAGCGCGCCCGGCGCGGCGGGCTCGCTGCCCGACGGATACGCGGGCACCTGGACCGGCAACGGCAGCGACGGGCTGGCCACCTTCGCCATCACCGTCACCCTGCGCGCGGGCGAGGTCGGCAGCGAGGTCGGCACCTCGTCCAACACCGGGGCGCTGTCGGGCTCGACCTGCGCGCGGGCCGAGACGCTCACCGCGGTCGCCGACACGAACATCGTGCTCACCGCGCGGCTCACCGGCGGCGCGAACTGCATGGACGACGGCCAGACCTCCACCCTGTCCCTGCGCGCCGACGGCACCCTCGGCTACGTCACGCCGAGCCCGATCGGCTCGATCCGGGCGACCTTGCGCAAGAACTGATCCAGGCGACCTTGCGCAGGAACTGATCCGCGCGACCTTGCGCAGGAACTGAACCGGGCGCGGGGTCAGAACCCGCCCAGCGCCGTCGCGAGGTCGGGGGTGCCGACCGCGGTGATCGTTTTCCGGCGCAGCTCGGGGCACTGCCGGGCGGTGATGTCGTCGACCACGCCCCGGTCGCGGGCGACGTTGGCGGCGTCGTTGCCGTTGCGGGTCCACAGCGTCATGGTTCCGGTGAAGCCGATGCGGGCACTGGTCTGCCCGAGTGCCTGCCAGTCGCCCACCTGGGAGCGCATCATCCCGCAGAGGTCGTCGGCCGAGGCCGTCGTGACCGGTGGCGGGGGTGGCGGGGTCGGGGTCTCCTCGTCGGAGCCGCAGCTGGCCAGGGTCGCGGCCGTCACGGCGGCGAGTGCGGCGGCGCAGGCGGCGCGGCGGTGGGGACTGGTCATCGCGTACCTCCCGGTGGGGTCGCCGAGGTCGGGTCTCCTGCCGATTCTGCGCGCGTGCGGCGCCTTTCGCCAAGGCGTGGTGGCAAGGCGTGATCAGGCCGGTACCGGCTCGCGGCGGGGCCCGGCCGCGGCGAAACCGGGCAATCTGCCCTCGACCAGCGGGATCATCAGGCCGATGAGCGGGCCGATCCCGAAGGCGTAGACCACCGTGGCGATGCCCACACTGCCGCCGAGCAGGAAGCCGACGGCCAGCACGGTCGCCTCGATTCCGGTCCGGACCGACCACACCGGCCACCCGGTCCGGGCGACCAGTCCAGTCATCAGGCCATCGCGGGGTCCGGGGCCCATGCCCGCGCCGATGTAGAGCACGGTGGCGGCCGCGTTGGCGACCACGGCCGCCGCCATCGCCGCGACCTGGACCGGCAGCGACTGGGCGGCGGGCAGCAGGCGCAGGCCGGCGTCGACCGCGACCGCGACGACCACGACGTTGCTGACGGTGCCCAGGCCGGGGCGCTGCCGGAGCGGGATCCAGAACAGCAGGACCAGGGCGCCGGTGATCGCGGTGACCGTGCCGAAGCTCAGGTCGGTGTGCCGGGCGACGCCCTGGTGGAAGACGTCCCACGGGTCGAGCCCGAGCCCGGCCCGGATCATCACCGCCATCGACGTCCCGTACAGCCACAGGCCCGCGTAGAGGGCGAGGAGACGGCGCAACATCATCGCCCCAGCTTCCCCACAACTGGACTTCGTGGAAAGAGCCGGTCGGCCGGAACTGGACCGATCGGCGGATTACGGTTTCGTGGCGAACAGTTTGCCCGGCAAACGATCGGGAAGCCTTCGGGGGACGAACGAGGGGAACACATGTCTGTGAAAACCGAAGCGTCGGACCGCGAGGTGCCGCGCTCCGTCCTGCACCGGGCCATCGGCGCGTCCGCGATCGGCAACGCGGTCGAGTGGTTCGACTACGGCGTCTACGCCTATCTCGCCACCCACATCGCCGCGGCGCTGTTCCCGGGCGGTGACGAGGGCGCCGGGGTGATCTACACCCTGCTCGGCTTCGCCGTGTCCTTCCTGATCCGCCCGATCGGCGGCATCATCTGGGGCCCGCTCGGCGACCGGATCGGCCGCCGCCGGGTGCTGGCCACGACCATCGTGCTGATGGCGTCCTCGACGCTCGCGGTCGGCCTGATCCCCAGCTACGAGACCATCGGCATCGCCGCGCCGATCCTGCTCTACGTGTTGCGCATGGTGCAGGGGCTCTCGGCGGGTGGCGAGTACGGCGGGGCGGCGACCTTCATGGCCGAGTACGCCCCCGACCGCAGGCGCGGGTTCTACGGCAGCTTCCTCGAGGTCGGCACCATCACCGGGTTCACCCTCGGCAACGCCCTGGCGCTGCTGCTGGTCAACGTGCTCGACGATGCGACCATGCAGTCCTGGGGCTGGCGCCTGCCGTTCCTTGTCGCCGCACCGCTCGGCCTGATCGGCATGTACCTGCGCAGCCGGGTGCAGGACACCCCGGTGTTCCGCGAATGCGACGAGCAGGGCGAGACCGAGACCGCGGGCACGGTCTACCGCGACCTGCTGACCAAGTACCTGCGGCCGGTGCTGACACTGTTCGGCCTGGTCATCGCGCTCAACGTGGTCAACTACACGCTGCTGAGCTACACCCCGACCTACCTGGGCAAGACGATCGGCATGACGGAGTCGGACGCGCTGCTGGTCCCGCTGTTCGGCCAGCTCGCGATCCTGGTGCTGCTGCCGTTCTTCGGGGCGCTCTCGGACCGGGTCGGCCGCAGGCCGCTGTGGCTGTTCTCGTGTCTGGCGCTGATGGTCGCCGTGGTGCCGGTCTACCAGCTCATCGGGACCTCGCTCACCGGCGCGATCGCGGGCTTCGCCATTCTCGGTG
The DNA here is from genome assembly GCF_000308795.1 of Nocardia thailandica NBRC 100428. Classification (GTDB taxonomy): domain Bacteria; phylum Actinomycetota; class Actinomycetes; order Mycobacteriales; family Mycobacteriaceae; genus Nocardia; species Nocardia thailandica. The sequence continues at coordinate 8,860 of NZ_BAGK01000106.1, forward strand.
TGCTCTACGCGCCGCAGCTGGCGACCATCTCGGCGACCTTCCCGGCCATGTTCCCGACCATCGTCCGCTTCGCCGGTGTCGCGATCGGCTACAACGTCGCGACCTCGCTGTTCGGCGGCACGGCGCCGGCGATCAACGAGAGCGTCATCCAGGCGACCGGTAACACCCTGGTGCCCGCGTTCTACATGCTGGGCGCCTGCGCGGTCGGCGTCGTCGCGGCCTGCTTCCTGGTCGAGACCAACGGGGTGTCCCTGCGCGGAACCAAGGTGCCGGGCACGCCCGCGGCGATCGCCGAACAGCGCGATCTCGGCCCCGCCCCCGCCTGAACTCAGCCGCGTGCGTGGGCCTGCCGGGCCACGCACGCAGCCAGCCCGGCCAGGAACTCGTCGTTCGGCGCCGGGTCGGTGACCGCGTCGAGCAGGGTCCGTGGCACCGCGCCGGTGGTGGCCAGCGCGACGAGTACGGATCGGCTGACCGCGCAGCCCTCCGGGGTGTCGTCGAGGGTGAACATGACCGTGGTCGTCATGCCGAGCGCGCCGAGTTCGGCCGGGAGCACGGTGCGCGCGGTGACCGCCCAGCGGTCGGGTGGGCGGTCGCTGTAGCCACGCCAGTTCAGCTCGACCGGGTGCCCCGCGACCAGCATCCGGGTGCGGCACAGCTCGCCGGCGACGGCCGCCGCGCCGACGGCGGTACACAGCGGGTGCAGCAGCCAGGTCCCGGGATCGGTGAGGGTGGCGTAGACGCGCGCGCTCCGCGCGGGAAGCATCGCCCGGGACCGTGTCTGCAACAGTCTCGTCATCGGCCCACCGTTCCCGCCGCGCCCCCCACAGGCCCCCGCTCACCCCATGTCTACCACAGCGGAATGCCTTGGCCGCGTGGGTGATCGGAACCTGTGCCGGGTCACAATCGGAACCGGTGCGCGCCGGTGGTGACCCCGGTCACCGCCGGGCGGCGTACTCCTCGAACACCGCGAGCGCGCCGGGCACCCCGACGGGGCCCGCGACCTCGATCGGCACGCCGGCCGATCCGGCCACTTCGGCGCAGGTCAGAGCGAACAGCGGCCCGTCCGGTGGCAGGATCGCGCCGAATTCGGCGGCGGACACGGCGAAGACGATGCGGGCCACGCCCGCCCACACCATCGCCGCGGCGCACATCGGGCAGGGCTCCCCGCTGGCGTAGACCGTCGACCCGGCCAGCCGCGCGATCTCGCCCGCCGCGGTCGCGGCGGCGACGGCGGCCAGTTCGGCGTGCCGGGTCGGGTCGCCGGTGGCGGCGACGGTGTTCTCGCCCTCGGCGACGACGGCACCGTCGGCGTCGACGACGACGGCGCCGAACGGGCGGTTACCCGCGTCGCCCGCCTGCCCGGCGAGTTCGACGGCACGGACGAGGTGGGTGCGGTCGGTGTCTGCGCTCATCTGCTGAGGTCCACTTCCGTTCCGAGGCCCAGTGCGCGGGCCTTGTCGATGACGAGGCGGGCCGCGGCCAGATCCTGCAGGCCGATGCCCACCGAGTTGTACAGCGTGATGTCGTGCGGGGTGGTGCGTCCGGGCGCCCGCCCGGTGAGCACGTCGCCGAGTTCGACCCGCACGTCGCCGGTGGTGATGGCGCCCTCGGCGACGGCGAGGAGCGTGTCGCCGGATTCGGCCAGGGTAGTCGCCACCGAGTCGACGACGACACGCGCGCGCCGCATGGCCTCGCCGTCGACCTCGCGGTGGTCCGCGCGCGGGGGCGCCCCGACCGCGTTGACGTGCAGCCCGGGCGCGAACCAGGCCCCGTGCACGATCGGCGCGCGCGAGGGTGTCAGCGTGCACAGCACCTCGGCGCCCCGGGTGACCTCCTCCGGCGACCCCGCCTCGCGCACGGTCATCCCCAGCTCGGCCACGGCGGCGCGGTAGCGGTCGAGGGTGGTCGCCGTGCGCGACCAGACCAGGACGCGGTCCAGGCCCGTCACCGCGGCCAGCGCCCGGGTGTGTTCGACGGCGAGGGCGCCCGCGCCGACGAGCCCGAGGACCCGGCTGTCGGCGCGGGCCAGGTGCCGGGTGGCCACCGCGCTGGCTGCCGCGGTGCGGACCGCGGTGATGAGGCGGCCGTCCAGCAGCGCCTCGCATCCGCCGTCCTCGGCCGAGCCGACCAGGATCGCCGAGCGCTGCACGGGCAGGCCGTGCTCGTGGTTGGCGGGCCGGTCGGCGAGGAGCTTGACCGCCGCGGCGCGCGCGGACTCGGCGGCGGCCACCATCGGGACGAAGGCGGCGGCGCCCGCGCGGACCGCCGGGGGCGCGGGCACGGCCGCCGCGCCGTCGGCCAGTTCGGCGTGGGCGCGGGCCACCGCCTCGTACACCTCGCCGCGGTCGAGCACGGCGCGGATGTCGGAGTGGGACAGGATCAGGGTCATGTGGCTCCTTGTCGGGGGCGGCGCTCAGGCCGCGCGGTGGAAGGCCACCGTGAGGTCGCGGGGCGCGCGGCTGCGGCCGACGAGCCCGCTGACCGCGACGATCGCGAGGAGATAGGGCAGCATCACCAGCAGCGCGAACGGCACGGTGACGCCGAGGGCGGGCAGCGCGAACTGCAGCGCCTGGGCCAGCCCGAAGAACACCGAGGCCCACAGCACGCCGAGGGCGCGCCAGCGGCCCGCGATGACCGCGACCACCGCGAGATAGCCGATGCCTCCGGTCATGTTGTCGCTGAACGCGTGGACCTCCGAGAGCGCGAGCTGCGCGCCGCCCAGCCCCGCCGCGCCCGCGGCCACGAGGACCCCTGTGTAGCGGGCGGCGCGGACGGGCAGCCCGGTTCGGTCGGCGGCCACGGCGTCCTCGCCGACGGCGTCGAGCACGAGCCCGGCCTTGGTGCGGCGCGAGCAGGCGAGACCGAGCACCGCCACCACGGCCAGGCACAGGTAACCCAGCGGCGTCTGCGCGAACAGCGCGGGCCCCAGCACCGGGACGCGGTGCAGCAGCGGCACGTCCCAGGTGGCGAAGCCGGGCACGGCGTGGCCCCGGCCGTCGGCCAGCAGCAGGCGGGCGCCGTAGGTGGTGGCGCCCAGCGCCAGCGCGTTGCTCGCGATGCCGACGACGATCTGGTCCGCGCGCAGGGCGATGCTCCAGATCGATTGCAGCGCACCGAAGACCAGCGCGGCCAGCACGGCGGCCACGGTGCCGAGGACCGGGGAGCCGGTGCTCACCGCGCCGAGCACGCCGGCGAAGGCGCCGGTGAGCATCATGGCCTCGAGGCTCAGGTTGAGCACGCCCGCCCGCTCGGAGACCAGCTCACCGCTCGCGGCGACCAGGATCGGCACGGTGAACCCGATGCCGCTGGCGGTGATGTCGGTGACATTGTCGAGGTTCATCACGCGGCTCCCGCGGGGACGGATTCGGGGCCGGCCGGAGCCGGCGGGGGCGGGGCGGGTTTCGGGGCGCGCGGGCGGGTCGTCCAGAACGCGGCGCCGGCGATGAGGACGATGAGCAGCGACTCCACCACCGACACCGTCGAGGCGGGCACGCCCGCGGCCAGCTGGAGGTTGATGCCGCCGGAGACGAGGAATCCCAGCAGCAGCGACACGGCCGCGACCGCGGTCATCGACCCGCGCGCGAGCAGCCCGACCACCAGCCCGGAGAAGCCGAATCCGGAGGAGAAGCCCTCCGCCAGCACGAACGGCGCGGTGCCGACCAGCAACCCGCCCGCGAGCCCGGACAGCGCCCCGGCGGCCGACAGGCTCAGGAAACGCAGCCGGTCCACCGGCAGCCCGAGCCGGGCGGCGGCGTCGGCGTTGCGGCCCACCGCGTCGAGGCGGACCCCGGTGACGCTGCGCCGCAACAGGATCGCCACCGCGACGGCGACACCGAGGGCCAGCCACACCGCGACGGTGGCCGGTGAGCGTTCGAGCCCGAGCAGCGGCAGGCGCGCGGCGGGCGTCAGCGGCGCGGACTGCGGCAGGGTCTCCGAGGAGGTGACCGGCTGGCGCAGCAGCGCGGGCTCGTGCACCACCAGCAGCACCAGGGCCGCGCCGACGAAGTTCAGCAGCAGCGTGGTGATGATCTCGCTCGTGCCGCGGCGCACCCGCAGCCAGGCCGCGATGCCCGCCCAGGCTCCGCCCGCCGCGGCGGCCGCGGCGAGGACCGCGGGCAGGGTGACGGCCGCGGGCGCGCCGGTGAGCGTGGTGCCGACCGCGGTGGCGGCGATGCCGCCCGCGCAGATCTGGCCCTCGCCACCGACATTGACCAGTCCCGCGCGGTGCGCGATGGTGAACCCCGCCGCGACGAGCATGAGGGTGGCCGCGACGTTGAGCGAGGCGCCGACGGCGTAGTTCGTGCCGACCATGCCGTCCCACAGGGCGGTCACGGCGTCGGCCGGTGCCGCGCCCGCCAGCGCGGCCAGGATCAGCCCGATCGTCCCGGCGGTCAGCAGGGCCGCGAGGGCGGTGAGGAAGGCTCTCATGCCGCCACCCCCGTCATCAGCGCGCCGATCCGGTCGGCGGCGCCGGCGTCGGCGGTGGTCACCGGTCCGCGCAGGGTGCCGCGGTAGGCGACGAGGACGCGGTCGCACAGCGCCAGCAGTTCGGGCACCTCGCTGGAGACCACGAGCACCGCGCGGCCCTCGCGCGCGGCGGCCCGCAGGCGGGTGAGCACGAAATCGACGGCACCGATGTCGAGTCCGCGCGTCGGCTGCGCGGCGACCAGGCAGCGCAGCCCGGGCACCGAGAGCTCGCGGGCCAGCACCACCTTCTGCTGGTTGCCGCCCGAGAGCGATCCCATCGGCGCCCACGGGCCCGCGGCGCGCACGTCGAAGCGCTCCAGTTCGGCCCGCGCGGCGCGCCCGAGCGCGGCGCGGTCGAGCAGGCCGAAGCGGCGGAACCGGGCGAGATCGCCGAGGAACAGGTTCTCCGCCACCGACATCCCGGCCACCATGCCGTCGCGGTGCCGGTCCTCGGGGACCACGCCGAGCCCCAGCGCGGTGCGCGCCGCCGGGGTGGCGGTGGTGATGTCGGCGCCCGCGAGGCGCACCGTGCCGCCCTCGGGCCGGGCGCCGCCGGCGAGCAGGGTCACCAGCTCGCTCTGCCCGTTCCCCTCGACGCCGGCGATCCCGACGATCTCGCCCGCGAACACCCGCAGGTCCGCCGCGTCCAGGGCGACGGCGCCGTCGGGCCGGGTGGCCCGGAGCCCCGTGACGTCCAGGATCGGGACCCGGTCGCCGCTCTGGGCGGACGTGGCCGCCGGGTGGCCCGGTGCCGCATCCGATCCGGCATCGGACCCGGTGGGGGTCGCCACCTCGTCCAGTCCCAGCGTGGCGGCCACGCCCGGGGCGAGCAGGTCGACCCCGCGCCCCACCATGGCGGTGAGCAACGCGGGCACGCCGGTGCTCGACAGCGGCCCGCCGCCGGACACCGTCCCGTGCCGCAGCACGGTCGCCGCGTCGGCGACCCGGGCCACCTCGGCGAGCTTGTGGGTGACCAGCACGACCGCCTTGCCGTGGTCGGCCAGCAGGCGGCAGGTGGCGATCAGGGCATCGATCTCGGCGGGATCGAGCACGCCGGTCGGCTCGTCGAGCAGGATCAGGGAGGGATCCCCGAGCAGCGCCTTGACGATCTCGACCTTCTGCCGGGCGCCCACGGGCATCGCGGCGACCGTCCGGTCGGGTTCGATCCGCAGGCCGTAGCGGTCGGCGATCTCGGCGACACGGGCGCGCAACTCCGTGCGCCGCAGGCGGATTCCCGGCCGCGCCAGCAGCAGGTTCTCCTCGGCGGTCATGGTGGTCACCAGGCTGAAGTGCTGATGGACCATCGCCACCCCGGCGGCCATGGCCGCGGCGGGGGAGCCGGGACGGTAGGGCGCGCCGGCCAGCCGCATGCTCCCGGCGCTCGGGGGCATCCCGCCGAACACCAGGTTGCACAGCGTGGACTTGCCCGCGCCGTTCTCGCCCAGGACGCAGTGCACGGTGCCGGGGTCGACGCGCAGGTCGACATCACGCAGCGCGACGACCTCGCCGAACCGCTTCCCCAGCCCGCTCGTTTCCAGTGCGGGGGTAGGCATCGCGACTCAGTAGGGCGCGACGGTGCCGGCGGCCAGGGCGGACTTCGCCCTGGACAGCGCGTCGGCGACGGCGGGATCCCGGCTGCACAGCACGAAGTCGGTGCCGTGGTTGGGCGAGGTCAGCCCGAACCGCACCGCGGCGGCCTGCCAGGTCCCGTCCAGTGCCGCGCGCACGGCGTATTCGACCTCGGCGCCGATGTCGGTGTGCACGTAACCGGCGTAGGCGGGGTCCGCGCAGTCGCCGGGGATCGGCCCGCCGACCATGGCGCCGCCGGCCTGGGTGGCGGCCTGCTGCATGCCCGCCTTGCCGAGATTGACGATCTGGCCGAGCACCCCGGCGCCGGCGCCGTAGTCGGCCAGCGCGGCCTGCTTGGCCTTGGCCGGGTCGTTGAAGTCGCCCAGATACTGGGGCGTCAGCACGGTGACGTCCGGTTTCGCGAAGCGGGCCCCGTTGCCGAATGCCTTGGCGGCGTTGACGATCGCGGGCAGTTCGACCCCGCCGACGAAGGCGACCGCCTTGCCGCCCGCGGCCGACGCGGCGACCGCGCCGCTGAGGAATTCCGCCTCGGCCTGCTGCGGGTCGTAGTAGGCGAGGTTGGCCAGCGGCACCGCGTCGGCAGGGCCGCCGATCTCGACGAACTTCACGTGCGGGAACTGCGGGGCGACCGTGCGCACGTCGGCGTCGGTCTGGCCGCCGAGGGAGATGACCAGGTCGTTGGTGGAGGCGAAGCGGACCAGTGCCTGCTGGTAGTCGGCCGCCGCGACCTGCTCGACCTTGCTGAGTTCCACCTTGTCGCCGAGGGTCTGGGCCACCCGCTGGTAGCCGAGGTAGCCCGACTGCATGAACCCGGTGTCCGACAGCGATCCCGGGAAGAACACGCCGACCCTGAGCGCGCCGCCGCCCGGGCCGCTGTCGGAGGATCCGCAACCGGCCAGCAGGGCGGTGGCGGCGATGACGCTGGTGCCGACGGCGGCGACGCGCCGGAGGGTGATGTTCACGGTTGCTCCTCGATCCCACGAACCGCATTTAGCGGTATACCGTTAAGGGAAGAGCGTGCGGGCAGGCTGTGACGGCGGGATTACCGATTCGTAAGAAACGTGATCGATCAGACGTCGCTACCGTGGAGGGTCATCGCATGCTGGAGAGGGGAAGCGTGAACGCCGAGACCGACCTGCCCAGGCAGTCCCTGCGCGACCGGGCGTGCGCCGAATTGCGGGAGCGCATCGTGGGACTCGACCTGTTGCCCGGCCGGCGCCTCGTCGAGCGCGATCTGGCCGCGGAACTGGAGATCTCGCGCATCCCGCTGCGCGAGGCGCTGCAACTGCTCGCCGCCGAAGGACTGGTGGTGATCGTCCCGCGTCAGGGCGCGATCGTGGCACCGTTCACCACCGCCGACGTCCGCGACCTGTTCGACGTCCGCGAAAGCCTCGAGGTGCTGGCGGCCCGCCTGGCCGCCGAACGCGCGGGCCCCGCCGAACTCGCCGCCCTGCGCGCGCAACTGGACGCCGCCCGCGCCGCCACCGCCCGCCGCGATCAGGCCGCGATCGCCGCCGCCAACGCCGGCTTCCACGCCGTCATCGTCGACATCTGCGGCAACCCGCTGCTGCAATCGATGCTGCGCCCGCTGGAATCCCGTGTCCGCTGGCTCTTCCACCTGACCAAGGAACGCGACCCCGGCGAGCAGTGCGCCGAACACGAGGACCTCTACGCCGCCATCGCCGCGGGCGACGCCGACGCGGCCGCCCACATCGCCTTCCACCACGTGGCGTCGGGCCGCGAGCCGAGCCTGGCACTGGCCCAGCACTGGTCGCTGCCCGAGACCGACCCCGTCACCGCCACCCGCACCCGCCGCCGAGGCACCCGCGCGCGCGAGTGAAGGGGAGTCCGGTGCGGCTCCGGCTAGGCGGCATCGTGGCGGCGCTCGTCGTCGACGACGGCGCGGACCTCGGCGATGAGCCGGGTGATCAGCGGCTGGGGTGCGTGGTCGGCCCAGACGACGGCCAGGTCGAAGGGTTCGCCGTCGGTGAGCGGGACCCAGCGCAGGTCGCCGACGGGCATCGCGGCGCCGAGCGGCCGGGGCGCGATCCAGACACCGCGGTTACGGCCGACCTCGAGCAGGCAGTCCTCGACGGTGGGCACGACCGGGCCACTACGGCCGCGCGACCATCGGCCTCGGTTCGACCGACCAGGACCCTCACCGTCGAAGCGGTGACAGGCCGACCCCTCGGACCTCTCGCCGATGGGCGGTGGCCCACGCGGACGAGTTCCGCTGACCCCGGCGTGTCACGCGAGGCCCTCGGGAGTCGCACGGCGCAGTAGCCTGATCACCACCTGCACGGTCCGACGTCGAAGGAGTCGCACGAGTGGTAGCCACGCAGGTCGCGGTCTGCGGACCCCGCCACGGCACCGAGCTCGACACGGCCAACGCCCATGCGATCGGGCGACTGCTCGCCGAGGCCGGCGCCACGGTGCTCTGCGGCGGCGGCACGGGGGTCATGGCCGCGGTCACCGAGGGGGCGTCCGCCTCCGGCGGGCTGGTGATCGGCGTGCGTCCCGATACCGACCGCGCCGGCGTCTGTGACGGGCTGTCCGCGGTGCTGTACACCAACATGGGCGAAGCCCGGAACGCCGTCCTCGTCTCCTCCGCCGACGTGGTCATCGTGGTCGGCGGGTCCTGGGGAACCCTCTCCGAACTGGCTCTCGCCAACCACCGTGGCGTGCCGGTGGTTTCGATCGGCGGCTGGCGAGTCACCACCGCCGACGGCGCCGCGATCACGGACTCGGTACGCACCCGCACCCCGCGCGAGGCCGTCGACACCGCCCTCGCGCTCGCCGCCGGGCGAGCCGGATGATCCTGGGCCGACCCGCGCCACCGCGGCATCATCCGGTCCGTGCCCCCCCGGACCCGTCGTCGTGGTGGCGCGTGATCGGGTTCGTGGCGGCTCGGATCCGGTTACCCTGCGGGAGATGAGCATCGAGTTCGCCCTCACCGCGCTGGTCATCGTCGCCACGCCGGGCACCGGGGTCCTGTTCACCCTCGCCGCCGGCCTCGCCCGGGGAGCACGCGCGGGTCTCGTCGCGTCCTTCGGCTGCACGCTGGGCATCGTGCCGCACGTGCTCGCCGCGGTCACCGGACTCGCCGCCCTGCTGAACACGAGCGCGGTCGCCTTCCAGACGTTGAAGTACCTCGGCGTCGCCTACCTGCTGTACATGGCGTGGAACACCTTCCGCGACAAGGGCACGCTGACGATCCCGGACGACCGCGCGACCGCCGCCCCCTCGGCGCGCAGGGTGATCACCTCGGCGATTCTGCTCAACGTGCTCAATCCGAAGCTGACGATCTTCTTCTTCGCGTTCCTGCCGCAGTTCGTCCCGGCGGGTGCCCCGGACGCCGTGGCGCGGATGCTCGAGCTGAGCGGGGTCTTCATGGCGGCGACGTTCGTCGTGTTCGCCGGCTACGGTGCCGCCGCGGCGGCGGTACGCGCGCACCTGCTGGCCCGGCCGGTGGTGGCGGCGTGGATGCGGCGGGTGTTCGGCGCGTCGTTCCTGGCCCTCGCCGGGCGGCTGGCGGTCCAGGATCGCTGACCGATCTGCGGTGCCGCCGCGCGTGGACGTCTGCTCAGGGAAGCCGGGTGTCGCGACGCGTGGCGACGTCGCGGGGTCACGGACGGGGCAAGGGCAGGGGAGTGTGGAGTCCGGCCGATGCCGGTATCGAGGCTACGCGGGTTCGTGCGGGACGGTCGCCGCAGGTATCGGTGGGAGTCCGGCGCGCGTCACGCGCCGCGCGGAGCCCGGGGCCGGGTCAGTTCGCCGGTGCGCCGACGCCATCCGGCGCCGGCCAGGGCCGCCGAGCCGAGGAGGCAGATCGTGACCGCGCCGCCCGTCAGCGCGAGCGGCACCGTGCTCGCGGCCTGTTCCGCCGCGCCCGCGCGATGCATGAGCACCGCGGCCAGCAGCGGGCCCGCCAGACCGAAGCCGGCCGCTGCCAGCAGGATAGCGCCGGTGAGCAGCCGTACCGCGGGCAGCGGCCGCCGCTCGTTCCCGCGCGCCTCCGCGCTGTTCGACAGCCGATCCCGCGTACTCACGATCGAAGCCACGGCCTCTCCTTTCGTCCGGCACGGAAAACGCGTCGAAATCGTTGAACCCTATGAGTTCTGAGTAACCAGTCGACGGCGCCGCAATCAGGCCCGGCGTCCGCCCGCCCGCGCGGCGGCGCCGGGATCCTCCGGAGCGTGGGGCGCGGGCACCCTGTTTATCTCGGGTCTGCCGGGTACTACCTCCCCCGATGCCAGGGCAGGCTCGCCTGCGCGTGACCCCGGAGACGAGGGCGCGGAGGCCGAGCCGGCAGGCAGACCGTACGGCGAGAAGAGGAGCAGGCGATGAGCACACCCGAGGACTCCACGACCGCGAACGCAGGCCGTGCCCGCAACGGCGAGCGCCCGGACACGTCCGGCGCGGCCGAGGCGGCCGCACGCACGAAGAAGGCCGTGCAGGCCGGGACCGACACCGCGAAGCAGCAGCTGCACAACGCCAAGGACGAGGCGGTCCATGCCGCGGAGGTGGCCAAGGAGAAGGCCGACGACGCGCAGGTCGCCGCCCGGGTGAAGGCGAGCGAGGTGGCCGACCAGGCGCGCCGGGTCGCGGATCAGCTCGCCTCCTCGGTGCCCGATCCGGTCGCCGAGCGCAGCAAGCAGCTGACCTCGGCGGCCGCCCGGGGCCCGCTGGTGCCTGCTCTCGCCGCGGGTGCGGTTGCGGCGGTGGTGATCTGGTTGATCGTCCGGCAGCGCCGGGGATGAATCGTGAACCGTGGGCGCGGAGGCGAGTCGGTCGCGCCGCCGCGACGGCGGTGACCGGGACGCCGTTCGCGGCGGTACCCGCCGCCCGGAGACCACAGGTGCAGGCGGCCGGGTGCCGGCCGATCGCGCGCAGTCAGGTCGGCGGTCCGGCGACGGCCGAATAGGCGACACCGCGGCCGCCCGCCGCGGCGCCGAAGCGGTCGAGCGCGGCGACGGCCTCCCGGAAACGACAGGCCCTGGCCCATCAAGCAGAAGATGACGCCCACGATCATGTGCGCGCCCTACTGCTGGTGGCCGGGGCCGTCGTCATGATCGGCCCGCCCGCCAGGGCGAGGCCGCGCCCAGTCGTCGTCGGCCGCCGCGCCCAGTCGTCGTCGGCCGCCGCGCCCAGTCGTCGTCGGCTTGCCGGGTGCCGAGGAGAGCGGCGCGCCTGCGGGATGAACCCGGCACTGCTGCCGAGAAGCGCTGTGCCGCAGAATGATTCGCCGAACTAGCCGCGCGGGAGGAGATCGGCGACGGTGTCGACGGGCAACCGGCGAATTCGCCGGGAACATGAGGCCGCCGAAGTGCTCGGGGGAGAGCGCCCCAGGGGTGGCCGCGGGGCGCTCGGCACCTGCCCGCTCGAGCGGCGTGTCAGCGACAACACGGTCGTCCGCGTCGGGAAGGGCGCACGGACCAGTGCCCGTTCCGAGAGTCGCGAGCGGGAACGCGCCCGTGCCAGAGTGTCCCCGCTGAGCTGCCACTTCGCGAGAACGGGCTGACCTCGCCGCGATGCCTGGTCGGGTCCGTCGTCGCACGACCCTCGGGTTGGCCGCGTGAAGGTTTTCGGTCGAGGCATTTGGTCATGCGCAACCCATTGACAGCATGATCCGGCTAACCCATGCTGTCTTAACGCTGGAAAAACTTGCGTTAAGTCGGCTAGTCGGCGCGACGGTCGATCGCGCGCAGCCCATGCCCGAGAGGAAGTGGTCGATGCTGACCAGGAGAAGCTTCATGATCCGTGCCGCAGGCGCGACGGCCGCGGCGACCGTTGCCGCGGCCGGGTTGCGCGCCGGGACCGCGGCCGCGTCACCGGCGGACACGGCCGCGGTCGGCGGTCTGCGCACCGTCATCGACGGGTCGGCCGTCGACCAGGCGCGGGTCGTGGAGTGGGAGCGGCGGAGGCTCTCGGTGGCGGCCGCGCGCCTGCGCGAGGACTACGCCGGGGTACTCGTCGGCGAACTCGACTCGCTGCTCGCCCGCCTGGCGGTCACCGTCGACGACATCCCGGCCGCGCGCTCGGCGCTGGCCCGGGCCCGGGTCCTGATCGGCCCGGACGGGCTGCGCGAGCTGCTGGCAGGCGAACTCGTCGCCTCGGCGGCCGCCGCCCGCGCCGGCGTCGCCGCCTCGGGCGGGCGCTGGCAGTACGCGATCACCGAGATCGCCAGCGACCGGGGCACCGCCCAGGGCTTCCTCGACTGGTTCGACCGCGCCCGCGTCACCGACGACCGCGCGGTGTGGACCGACGCGTGCCCCGACCACTACGTCATCGCCACGCTCCCGGACGGACGGCAGGAGGTCGTCGAGGTGACCGGCGGCGCCGTGCTGGCCAGCCAGTTCTTCGTCGACTACGCCGACAGGGCCGGGGTGATGGTGCCCGCCGATCCGGCCTACCCGCTCACGGTCGCCGGCGTGGCGTCCCTGTCCGACGGGTTCGTGATCGGCGGGGTGCGCCACCAGTTCCGTGACGAGCCGGGCGGCGGATTCCGTGCCCGGCTCCAGGTCGCCTTCCCCGCGGCGCTGCCCGAGTTCTCCATCGCCGAGCACCGTTGGCACCTGGCCTGCGAATTCGGCAACTGGATCTCGGCCTACCTGCGCTGACCCACCGCGCGTTTCCGCGCGCCACGGCCCGAGTGCTGGGCAGGCGGCCACCCGGTCGAGTAGAACTTGGACCATGGAGCAGGGCCGCGAGACCGACGACGGGACGCCACCGCCCCCGGGCCCGCGCAAGCGGACCGGGGGACGCTCGGCGCGGGTGCGCGCGGCGGTACTGGCCGCGACCCTGGACCAGGTCATCGAACACGGCATCGAGGGATTGACCGTCGGCGACGTCGCCGCCCGCGCCGGGGTCGCCGAGACCACGATCTACCGCCGGTGGGGCACCCGCACCGCCCTGATCGCCGACGCGGTCACCGAACTGGCCGCGGCGGGCAACCCCCTGCCCGACACCGGCGCCCTGCGCACCGACCTACGGGTCCTGGCCGAGCAGGTGTCGCACCTGATCGAGCAGCCCGGCATCGCCCGCCTGGTCGGCACCACGATCGCGCTGTCGGCCGACCCCGAGGTCGACGCCGCGCGGCGCCGGTTCTGGACCGACCGGTTCGACCTGAGTTCGCCGGTGATCACCAGGGCCGTCGAACGCGGCGAACTCCCCGCGGGCACCGATCCGCGATCGGTCCTCGAAACCCTCTCCGCACCACTGTATTTCCGGGTCCTGGTCGGCATGGAAGCGATCGACGACGCCTTCATCACCCGCTGTATCGACGACACGCTCACCCTGCACGGCCGCACGAACTGACACCGGCTCGCCGTGCGACGACAGAAAGGCCCGGCTCGATGCGGACACTGATCTACGGCATGAACCTGTCCCTCGACGGCTACATCGCCGACCCGGGCGGCGACATCGACTGGAGCGAACCGAGCGACGAACTGTTCCAGTGGTGGCTCGACCGCGAGCGGGCGGTCGGGCTGTTCCTCTACGGCCGCGGACTGTGGGAGACCATGAGTTCCTACTGGCCCACCGGCGACCAGCAGCCCGGCGCCACCCCGGCGCAGATCGAATTCGCGCGGAACTGGCGGGACACGCCGAAGGTGGTGTTCTCCTCGACGATCGAGCGGGTCGACGGGAACGCCCGGCTGTTCGCCGGGGACGCGGTCGCCGAGATCGCCCGGCTCCGGGCCGGGGACGGCGAGCCCCTGCGGGTCGGCGGCGCGCGGCTCGGGCACGCGGCCCTGCGCGCCGGGCTGGTCGACGAGCTCGAGATCGTGACCCATCCGGTGCTGGTCGGCGGCGGCGCGCCGTTCTTCACCACGCTCGACGGCTGGGTGAACCTCGACCTGGTGGAGACGCGCACCTTCCCCGGCGGTGTGGTGCTGAGCCGATACCTGACGAGGCGGTGAGCCCGGTCGGGCCGCGCCGCCGCGACATCCGGCGACACCGGCGCGCGATACCCGGCCCGGGCGCGAACGCCGCCTAGGCTCGGTGCGTCGGGATCGTGTCGGACTGCGAAGGACGGTGGAGATGCCCAAGTACTTGTGGCGGGTCAGCTATTTCCAGGACGGGGCCCAGGGGCTGCTCGCCCAGGGCGGCAGCGCGCGGGCGGCGGCGATCGCCGAGATGGTCGAGAGCGTCGGCGGCACCGTGGAGTCCTGCTATTTCGCCTTCGGCGAGGACGACCTGTTCGTCATCGGCGAGGTGCCCGACGATGTCGCGGCCGCCGCGCTCGCGATTCGCACGGCGGCGGTCGGGGCCGCGGTCTCCCACACGGCGCACCTGTTGACGCCCGCCCAGGTCGACGCGGCGGTCGCCCTGGAGGTCACCTACCGCCCGCCCGCCTGACACCGGGGACAGCCAGGTCGCGGCGCCGCGCCCGGGCCGGGCTCCGGCTCGACCGCGCGGGTGACCTCGACGGGGCGCGGCTGTGCCGGACGACCGATCGCCGGGGCACCCGCGACGCGCGCTAGCGCCCCGCCAGGCCCGCCGCCAGCTTCTCGATGGCGTCGATCTCCCGGATGCCCGGGTCGAGCTCGGATCCGGTCATGACCACGTAGCGCCCGGCCCGCACGGCGCGCATCCCGGCGGTGGCCGGATTCGTCTCCAGGAACCGGGTCTTGGTGGCGAGGGCGTCGCCGTCGACCCGGGTGCGGCTCAGGTCGGCGAGGACCAGGACCTCGGGATCGGCGGCGACGACGGCCTCCCACCCGATTTGGGGCCAGTCCTCGCGCGCGTCGGCGAAGACGTTGCGCGCCCCGACCATCCGGGCGTAGAGGCCCGGGGCCGAGCAGCATCCGGCCAGGTACGGGGTCTCGATGCCCGAGAACCAGAACGCCACGGTCGGCTGCGCGGTGCCGGTGGCGGCCCGGGCGGTGGCGGCCGCCAGCCGGGTCTTCAGCTGGTCGACCAGGCGGGCGCCGCGGTCCTGGACGTCGAAGATCCGGGCGAGTTCGGTGATCTCCTGGAACAGGGTCTCGATGCCCAAGGGCGCGGTGCGGGTGACGGTCTCGCCCGCGACGGTCGCGCCCGCGCACACCGAGGGCGACTGGTAGGTGGGGACGCCGAGCTGGGCGAAGCGGGACCGCTCGGCGACGACGGCGGGGGTGAAGGTGTGCGCGCTGGCCGAGGTGACCAGGTCGGGCTCGGTGTCGAGCACCGTCTCGAGCGACGGGTCGTTGTCGGCGAGACGCCGGACCTTCGCGTTGTCGGCGGCGAGGGCCGGCAGCACCGGGTCGAACCAGGTGGAGGTGCCCACCATGCGGTCGGCCAGGCCGAGGGACAGCAGGATCTCGGTGGAGGCCTGATACAGCGACACCGCCCGGGTCGGTGCGGTGTCGAAGGTGACACGGACGCCGCAATTGTCCAGGGTGAGTGGGTAGTTCGTGCGGCCGGGCGTCTCGGGCGCGGCGCCGTGGCCCGCGGAGGTGCCGCCGGTGGCGCAGGCGGCGACGGTGAGCAGGACGCCGACGAGACCGGCCACGCGCAGGGCGCGGGCGGGGCGGGGCGTGTGTGTGACGGGCACGGGGAACCTCGGAATCGCTGGTGGGCCGAACCGGGTGAGGGTGGGAGAGCGTCCGCCGGGCCCGGGTTCGGGATCGCGCGCGGGGGACGGTGGGTCGGCCGGGATCGGCTCACGCCCCGGCGCCCGGCGGACCGGGCCGGAAGGTCACGACCGGGCGGCCGTGCTCGGGATCGGTGCCGATCCGGGCACGCACCCGGTAGACCCGTTCGACCAGGTCGGCGGTGATCACCTCGCCGGGTGGACCGAAGGCCACGACGCGGCCCCGGTCGAGGACCAGCAGCCGGTCGCAGAACAGCGCGGCCAGGTTGAGGTCGTGCAGGGCGATGTAGCAGGTCACCGGCAGGGCGGTGACCAGCGTGAGCAGGTCGAGCTGGTGCCGGATGTCGAGGTGGTTGGTCGGTTCGTCCAACAGCAGTTCCCGCGGCCGCTGGGCCAGGGCGCGTGCGATCTGGGCGCGCTGGCGTTCGCCACCGGAGAGCGTGTGCCAGCGATCCCCGGCCTTCTCGGTCATCGCGGTGTGCGCGAGCGCCTCGCGCACCGCCTCGGCGTCGGCGGCGGCGTCCCCGCCGAACACGCCGCGGTGCGGGATACGGCCCAGCGACACCACGTCCTCGACGGTGATGTCGATGCCGGTGTCGGCGTGCTGATCGACCACCGCCACCCGCCGCGCGATCCGGGCGCGCCGCAGGCCGGCGAGGTCGGTGCCGTCGAGCAGGACCCGGCCGCTGTCGGGCCGGGCGACGCCGCTGAGCAGGCGCAGCAGCGAGGACTTGCCCGATCCGTTGGGGCCGAGCAGGCCGATGGTCTCGCCCTCGACCGGCGCGACGGTGATCCCGTCGACGACCGGGTGCCCGCCCCGCGTCCAGCGCAGTCGTTCCGCGGCCAGGGTCATGCCGTCGCCCGATTCCGGAAGAGCAGCGCGACGAACGCCGGGACGCCGATCAGCGCGGTCGCGACGCCGACCGGGATCTCGGTCGGCGCGAACACCGTTCGCGCGGCGACGTCGACCCAGACGGTGAAGATCGCGCCCGCGAGCACGGTCACCGGCAGCAGGCGGCGGTGGCGCGGGCCGACCACGAGGCGCGCGGCATGCGGCAGCACGAGACCGACGAACCCGATCGCGCCCGCGGCGCTGACCAGGGCCGCGGTGATCAGGGCGGTCACCGCCAGCAGCAGCGCCCGGGTGGCGCGGACCGGGACGCCGAGGGCCGCGGCCGCGGAGGCGCCGAAGGTGAACGCGTCCAGCGCGTCCGCGCGGCTCAGGCAGATCACCAGGCCGGCCGCCGTGATCGACCCGCACACCGCGACATCGGGCCAGTCCGCGCCCGAGAGCGACCCCAGCAGCCAGAACAGCACGCCCCGTGTCTGTTCGGCGTCGGCACCCGCCACCACGATGAACGAGGTGAGGGCCGAGAACAGCTGCGTCGCCGCGACTCCGGCCAGCAGGATGCGGGCGGTGCCGCCGCCGACCGCGGCGGCAAGGACGAGCACGAGCGCGAACGCGGCGATCGCGCCGCCGAAGGCGCCCGCCGCCAGCGAGATCGCGCCACCGCCGACCCCGAGCACCGCCACCAGCACCGCGCCGGTCGACGCCCCGGAGGAGATGCCGAGCACGAACGGGTCGGCGAGGGGATTGCGCAGCACCGACTGCATGATCGCCCCGCACAGCGCCAGCCCGGCCCCGCAGATCGCGGCGAGCAGGGTGCGGGGCAGGCGCAGCTCCCAGACGATGCCGTCCTTGATCCGGCTCACGCCCGCGTCCCCGAACCCGAGGTGCGCGCCGACGACCGCGTACACCTCACCGACGGTCAGGTTCGCCGGCCCGATGGTCAGCGCGATCGCCAGGGAGGCGGCCAGCGCCACCAGCCCGCCCGCGAGCGTCAGCGCGACGGCGGGCCCGCCGCGCCGCGCGAGGACGGCGGTCAGCGGACCGGTCCCCACTGCGCGAGGGCGGCGGCGACCTTCTCGACCCCGTCCACGGTGCGCAGCGAGGGATTCAGGTCGGCGCCGTTGACCACGACGAAGCGGTTCTCGCGCACCGCGGTCATGCGCCGGGTGACCGGATGCGTACGGAGGAAGGCGATCTTGCTGTCGAGGGCGTCGCCGTCGATCCTGCGCCTGCTCAGGTCGGCGAGCACCAGCGCGGAGGGGTCGCGGTCCGCGACGCTCTCCCAGCTGACCTGCGGCCACTCGTCGGTCGTGTCGGCGAAGACGTTGCGTGCCCCGGTCGCGCCCGCGATGATCCCCGAGGCGCCGCAGCATCCGGCCATGTAGGGGGTGCGGATGTCGGAGAACCAGAAGGCCAGCCGCACCTCCGCCGCGCCGGCGGAAGCGGTGGCGGCGTCCAGGCGCGAGCGCAGGGAGTCGATCAGCGCCTCGCCGCGCTCGCGGACGCCGAACACGGCCGCCAGGTCACGGATCTCGGTGTAGACGGTGTCGATCCGCAGCGGTTCGACCCGCCCGCCGTCGGCGTTCACGCTGCCGGTCCGGCCCGCGCAATCGGTGGGCGACAGGTAGTTCGGGACCCCGAGCTGATCGAAACGGTTCCGGTCGGCCACGCCGCCCGCGCCGAGGGTGCCGCCGAACGAGGCGGAGACGAAATCGGGTTCGGCGTCGAGCACGACCTCGAGGGAGGGCTTGTCGTCGGCCAGGCGCGGCACCGTCGCGTTCGCCGCGGCCAGGTCGGCGCGCACCGGATCGGTCCAGGTGGCGGTGCCCACCATCCGATCGGCCAGGCCGAGCGCCAGCAGGATCTCGGTGGAGCCCTGGTTGAGCGAGACCGCCCGCCGCGGCGGCGCGTCGACGGTGACGGCGCGCCCGCAGTTCTGGATGGTGAGGGGGAACCCGGACACGGACACGGACCCGGCAGCGGGGTCGTCGGGGCCGTTCGGCCCGCCGCATCCGGTGAGGCCGACCGCGAGGGGCAGCGCGAACAGGGCGGCCACAGGCCGGAGAGCCGAACGCATCGGGGTGGAACTCCTTGATCAGGGCTCAGCCGCGGAGCCGTGAAAAGCGGTACCACGATCGCCGAGTAATCGGGCTCCGGCTCGCGTCGAGCCGTTACCGTTGCGCGTCAGCCCCGGATTCCCACCGGTGTTCCCTCCGCGATCGCAGCGCAGATGCTACCGGGTGATCCGTCGTGCCCCGTCAGAGCGTCCGTTTGAGCCCGACGTGACTGTTGTCGTAGCCGAGGCGCTCGTAGAAGGCGTGGGCCCGCTCCCTGACACGGTCGGTGGCGATCTGGGCGAGGGTCGCGCCCCGGTGTCTGCCGTGATCGTGGGCCCATTCGAGCATGGCGGTGCCGATGCCGCGGGAGCGCTGGGAGGCCGCGACGCGCACGCCCTCGATCTGCAGACGGGTGGTGCCGCCGCGGGAGAGTCCCGGAATGATGGTGAGCTGCATGGTGCCCACGATCCGGTCGCCCTCGTCGCGGACGACGGCCAGGTAGTGCGAGGAGTCGCGGGTGATCGCGTCGTAGGCCTCCTCGTACCGGGCGATCTCGGAAACCTCACGGGGACGGCTGATCTCGTCGTCGGACAGCAACGCGACGAGCGCGGGCACGTCGGAGCGCGCGGCGCGCTGCACCCGGTAGGTGCGCCCGCCCAGGCGCAGCAGGCCCCCGACCGAAGCCCGTGCCCGTGACTGCAACCGGGCGATCAGGGTGTCCAGCCAGGCGCCGACGTGCCGACGCGCCTCGGGGGTGTCGGGGTAGCGGCAGCGCAGGTGCAGGCCCGCCTCGTCGAGGACGAACCACAGCATGACGCCGTCGGTGCGGATCGTAGCGCCGACGTAGTGCGCTTCCAGCCCCGTGGCGTCGACCCGCACCGGCAGCCTGCGCAGGTCCAGCCACGAGATCGCGAACATCCCCGGCGCCTCGGGCATCCCGCCCCACGGGCGCAGGATCTCCTCGAGCGGCCAGGAACCCATCCGGACGGCCTCCTTGACCGCCTCGGCGCTGGCGCGCGGGTCGGGGCTCGCGGACTCGAGCACCGAGTTGGTGATGAACCAGCCGACCGAGTCGTGCCAGGTGGCGTCGTAGCGGCTGTGGACCGGGAACACCGCGCGCAGGGCGGTGCCGGCCAGCTCCCTGGTCACCTCGGTCATGGCGCCGACCACCAGGGCGAGGGTGGAGACGCCGTCCTCGCGGGCCTGCGCGGCGAAGGCGGCGCTGTCGTCGACGTCGAGGACGTCGCGCACCTCCACGCGTTCCTCCTGCAACGCCGCCTCGCCGAGGGAGAGCGGGAAGCGCGGCATCACCTCGCCGCTGCCCGCCAGCACCTCGGCCCAGCGTCGCCGCACCTCCTCCGGCGCCGAAGGCCGCTCGCGCAGCGCACTGGTGTGTTCGGCGAAGGCGGGCACGGGCGGCAGCGCGGCGGGGCGGCCCTGGCGCACCGCGCCGAGCGCGGCCAGCAGGTCCCGGGCGATGACCAGCATGGACCACATGTCGACGTGCGAATGGTCGGCCGCGACCACGACCGTCGGGCCCACCGCGGTCTCGAGTACGCACAGCCGGTGCGAGGGCCGGGCGTAGGGCGAACAGGCCCGGTCGAGGACCGCTCGCAGCGCGTCGTTGACCGCCTGTCCCGGGGCGATCGCGTGCTCGACCCAGCCGCCGGGGGACAGCTCGACCTCGTGCAGCGTCGGTTCGCCGTCCGCGCCCGGGACGAACACCGAGCGCAGGGTGCCGTGCCGGGCGATCACGGCCAGCCACGCGGCGGCCAGGTCGTCGGTGGCGACGGGCCCGGAGAGCTTGAAGGACAACGCCATCCACGATCCGGCCCGATCGCCGGCGCCCACGTGGCGGCGCTGATCGAACGACACGGGCAGGGATCGGCCGGGCGGACCGGCGATCACGTCGAAACCCAGCAGACGGCCGAAGGGGAGGCGCAGATGCGCGACATTGGTCAGCCGCATCCCGCTATCCTAGGCTCCTTCCGCAGCGACCGCCGTCCCACCGACTGGAGCCACCGTGCCGACCTTCCGCGTTCCCGGCGCCGATCTCGATGTGGAACTGAGCGACGAGGGCGGCCACCCCGTCGTCCAGCTCCACGGTCTCACCTCGAGCAGGCACCGCGACCGCCTCATGGACCTCGACCTGGGTCGTGGCCTCAGCGGCACCCGCCTGCTGCGCTACGACGCGCGGGGTCACGGGCACTCGACGGGCCGCCCGGTGCCCGAGGACTACCGCTGGCCGGCGCTGGCGGCCGACCTGCTCGCGCTGCTCGACCACTGGTTCCCCGGGGAGAAGGTGCACGGTGTCGGCCCCTCGATGGGCACGGGCACCCTGCTGCACGCCGCCGTCCGCGATCCCGGGCGCTTCGCCGGGCTGACCCTGCTGGTGCCCGCGACCGCCTGGGACACCCGCGCGGCGAAGGCCGAGATCTACCGCAAGAACGCCCGCCTCATCGAGGAGCAGGGCCTGGCGGCCTTCCTCGCCGCCGATCTGGGGGCGCCCCGCCCGCCCGCCACCGCTGGAACCCCGGAGACCGGGCCCGACGTGGCCGAACACCTGCTGCCCTCGCTGTTCCGCGGCGCGGCGCTGAGCGACCTGCCCGCGCCCTCCGAGATCGCGGCCATCGACGTGCCGACCACGGTGCTGGCCTGGATCGATGACCCCGCCCATCCCGTGTCGACCGCCGAGGCGCTGGTCGCGTTGCTGCCGCACGCGACACTCGAGGTGGCACGTACCCCGGCGGACCTGGCCCGCTGGCCGGGCATCCTGTGCGCGGACGTGGCCCGGCACGGGTGACGTCCGCGCGGGTCGGCGCTCGGCTGTTCGGCGCCAGATAAACACCTAGTTGATTATCCGGTGACCCGAATCCTGGCGCTTGCCGGAGATCCGCGATCCGGGATTCGGGTGCGGAATTGAATAGTCGCCAGCCTGATAAGCTGGGCCGATGGCGTTACGGGACGCGGTGTTGGCCGCGCTGATGGAAGGCGAGGCCTCCGGCTACGACCTGGCGAAGGTCTTCGACGCGGCGGTCGCCAACTACTGGATGGCGACCCCGCAGCAGCTCTACAAGGAACTCGAGCGGATGACCGCCGACGGTCTGATCGAGGCGCGGGTCGTCGAGCAGGAGAAGCGCCCCAACAAGCGTCTGCACTCGATCACCGAGGCGGGCAGGCGCACGCTGCACGAGTTCATCGCCGACGCCACCAAACCGACCGTCATCCGTGACGACATGCTGGTCAAGATCCAGGGCATGGACGGCGACGACGCCGAGGCCGTCGAGGCCGTGCTGACCGAGCGGAGGGGCTGGGCGCAGGCCAAACTCGCCCGCTACGAGCGTCGTCGCGCGCGCATGCTCGACGGGCGCAGCGAGCAGGCCTACCTGACCGAATCCGAGCGCGTCGGGCCGTATCTGACCCTGCTGCGTGGAATCGCGTTCGAGCAGGAGAACATTCGCTGGGTCGAGTTCGCCCTCGGCGTCGTCCGTCGCCGCCGCGACGCCCCGGCCGAGGCGCCGGCCGAACACGGACAGGACTGAATCCGGCCGGGCCCGTGCGGATTCAGCGCGCGGACAGCACCCGCGCGGCCTCGCGGTCGGCGGTGCCGGCGGGCGCGACACCGGATTTCATGCCGGCCAGCTTCGCGTTGATGTTGCCCGCGATGGTGATCGGCGGGTAGCCGGGGTGGTCGGCGCGCGCGCACCCGGGCAGGGTCTCGATGACGGCGTCGTGGTTGCCGTCGAAGAAGAACGCGGCCGAGCGGCGACGCAGGATGCGTCCGTCGATCACCGGCGGAGCGACCCGGTGCACCGTCGAGCGCCAGCGATCGTTGGTCCAGCGCGCCATCGCGTCGCCGAGGTTGACCAGCAGCGCGCCGTCGGCGGGCTCGACGTCGTGCCAGCCGCCGTCCTGGTCGAGGACCTGCAGGCCGGGCACCTGGTCGGCCCACAGCACCGTCAGGATGCCGAAGTCGGTGTGCGCGCCCATGCCCGTGAGCTCGTCCGCGAGGGCGACCTCGCTCTCGGGCAGGGCGTAGTTGTTCATCTTGAGCGCGTCGATCGAGTGATCGGTCAGGGCGTCGAAGTGGCCAGGCGGTAGACCGAGGGCGTCGCAGCAGGCGGTGAGCAGGGCCCGCGACACCGTCCGGGCCGCGGCGAACCAGGCCTCGACCGCGGGACGGAATCCCGGTACGGCGTCGGGCCAGGTGTTGGTGGGATAGCTGGCCTCGGGCAGCTCGTGTCCGGGGAACCAGGATCGCTCGGAGCCGACGGTGAAGGCCTCGTAGAAGTCGTTCATGCGGTTGGCGGCGGGCACCCCCAGGCTCATGCTCAGCGATTCGCTCTTCGGCGGGCTGTATCCGCGGTTCTCGCCGGGGCGCGAGTAGCCCTTCTTCACCGCGAGCGGCAGCGCGAAGAAGGCGTCGATGGCGTCGATCAGCCCGGTGACGACCGAGGGATCTATGCCGTGGCCGCGGACCTGCACGAAACCGACGCCGCTGCAAGCCGCGTCGAGCTCGCGAGCGATCCTGCGCCGCTCGGCCGCGGGGGCGTGGGGGTCGAGGTAACCGCACAGATCGATGACGGGCACAGAGAACAAGGTTGGCTCCTTTCGCCTGCGTCGGACCGTGGTCGAGGCGGCGGACGCTCGTCCCATCTTGCGTTGCATGTATTGCGCGGCAGCGTTTCTGTGTAAACAGTGGATCACTGATTCGTTTACATGCCATGCGTGGAAACAAGCCCGATGGGGACGTAATTTTGCATGCAGTAGCCGGGCGAAGAAGCGTCCTCGGCTGTCGTGGTCAGGAGTTCCCATGGTCCCCAGTCTCTTTCCGGCCGTCCGCCGTGCCCGGCCCTTGCTCGCGTTCCTGACCGCCGGCGTGCTGCTCGCGTCCGCGGGCTGCGGGGACCTCGGCGACGACGGCACGTCCGCGACGCGCCTCGAGCCCGCCCCGGCGGAGTTCACCCTGTCCGGCGTGTGCCCGAACGAACTCGTGGTGCAACTGCAATGGCAACCGCAGTCCGACATGGCGGGGGTGATCGGGCTCCTCGGCCCCGGCTACCGGGTCGACACCGACACCAAGTCGGTCACCGGGCCGCTGGCCTTCGACGGGAAGGACACCGGCATCGACCTCACCCTGCGGGCGGGCGGGCCTGCCGTCGGATTCCAGTCCGTGCCGTCGAAGATGTACGCCGACACCGGGATCCATCTCGGGCTGGTGCACGGGGACCAGCTCATCGCCGCCGCGGCGAAACAGCGGGTCGTCGGGGTGACCCCGCTGCTGCGGTACAACCCCGCCGTCATCATGTGGGATCCGGCCGCGCATCCCGGCGCGTCGACCATCGCCGACCTCGGCCGCACCGACACGACCGTCGTGGTCTCCAAGGATCAGATCTTCCCGCAGTGGCTCGTCGCCAAGGGGCAGCTGAAGCAATCGCAACTCGACACCGGTTACGACGGTGCCCCGGCCCGGTTCGTCGGCGACCCGACGATCGCCCAGCAGGGTTTCGCCAACTCCGAGCCCTACACCTACGAGCACGAGACGCCCCACTGGAACAAGCCGGTGGCCTACGCGATGGTCAAGGACGCCGGGTACGACGTGACCGCCTCGAACGTCACGGTGCGCGCGGACGCCCTCGACCAGCTCGCTCCCTGTCTGAGCAAGCTCGTCCCGATGATCCAGCGGACCGGCAAGAACTATGTCGACGCACCGGAGGCGATCAACGCCACCATCGTGGACTGGATCTCGCGCGACCTGTCCTTCACGCCCTACAGCAGCGGCGAGGCCGCCTACTCCGCGCGCCTGCTCGCCGACCGGAAGGTGATCGCGCCCGGTGCCGACGGCGTCTACGGCAGCTACGACCTCGCCGGGACCCGGGCGGTCAGCGAGGACATCGCGGCGATCCTGGAGGCGGGCGGCGCCCGGTTGCCGCGCCCGCTCCCGCTCGAGGGCCTGTTCACCAACCGGTTCGTCAGCCCCGAGGTGCGGTAGCGGCACGCAGGCGGGCCGCCTCGACGTCGTCGATGTGGGCTTCGATCCACTCCCGCAGCGCGGCAATGGGTTCGCGCAGGCTGTGGCCGAGTTCGGTGAGGGTGTACTCGACCCGGGGCGGAATGGTCGGGTAGGCCGTGCGCTCCACGAAGCCGTCGTGTTCGAGGGCGCGCAGGGTCTGGGTGAGCATCTTCTGCGAGATGCCCTCGATCCGGGCGCGCAGGTCGGTGTAGCGCAGCGTGCCGTCGGCGAGGGCGTCGACGATCAGGACGGTCCACTTGCCCGCGATGTGATCGAGCACAACCCCGTCGCTCCCGCACTCCTCGACGACGTGCTCGATCTGGCCGTGCAGGCGCCCAGCGCCTGGAACATGCAGGACCGTTCGATCGTTGTGGTCACCGACGAGCGGCGGCGCGCCGCATTGTCGGACGCCGCCTTCGGCCAGCCCCAGCCGCGTGAGGCCCCGGTGGTGCTGGTGTTCGTGGCCGACCCGGGCGCCTGGGAGGCGCCCAACGCCGACATCGCCGAGGCCGCCGCGCGCAGCGGCGCCTGGAACGCCGAGTTCACCGCGATGTTCGAGACCCGCGCAGAATACCACGCGCTGCGCGAGCGGGGTCTGCTGCGCGAGAACGCGGTGAAGAACGCCATGATCGCCGCGACCTACGTCATGCTCGCCGCGGCCGGGCACGGCCTGGCCTCGGCCCCGATGAACGGCTGGGACCCGGATCTGGTGAAGAGCGCGGTGGGGATCACCGACCCCGACCTGGCGATCGCGGTGCTGGTGACGCTGGGCTACGCGAAGGACCCCGTGCCCCACCCGGGCAGGCGTCCGCGCGCGCGGACGGTTTATGCCGAGGAGTACGGACGGGTCCCGGCGTAGCGGCGCGGGCACCGCCGCGCGGTCGGCTGGGCGTGGAAGGTGACGGTCGCGACCTCGGCGCTCAGCGCAGCGCGGCGCCGAGGTCGTCGGGGCCCTCGAAGGTCCTGGCGGGCAGGGCCTCGAGCGTGTCGACGATGTCGTTGCCCGCGCCGTTGCTGAGCGCGGCCGCGACCAGCCCGTCGCGGTCACAGGGATAGTCGACGGCGCCCAGGCAGCGCTGGATCTCGATCGGGGTGGGGGTGGGCATGAGCGGTCCTCTCCGCCGGCGGGTTCTCCGGGGCGCACTACCACCGCGGGCCCGGACGAAACAGCGTCACGCGCGCGGCTCGGCCGCGGGTACCGCGCGTTCCAGCGGCCCGGCGCCGCGCCCGCGCCTGCTGCCCGCGTAGGCGTTCGCGCGCACCCGGGTCAGCGAGCTCGGCGCCAGGCGGATACCCGCGGGGCTGTTCCGCACCGGGTCGAACGCGCGGGGCGGCTCGCTCGCCTCGGCGTCGAGAGACAGCTCGCCCAGTACCCGCTCGTGCTGTCCCGAGCAGGTCAGGCGGAAACGCAGCGTGCCGCGGCGCGCGCAGGCGCGCAGGTCGCTCACCGACGCGTCCCGGGGCAGCGCGTCGGCCGCGACCGGCTCGGCGGACAACCACAGCGGTGCGCCGGCATCGACGCGGTAGGGCTGCAGGCTGCCGAACCGCGCCGAGGCCCAGCCCCGGGCCGGAGTCGGCAGGCACCGGCCCACCGCGCCCCGCCCGGACGTGGCCAGCGCGACGTCCCAGGCGCCGCCGTCGCGACCGGGCAGCCGGAACGCCAGACCAAGGACATCGGGCAGGCCGCCCGGAGCGCCCAGCCCCTTCGACAGCCGCGCGACCACCGGTCGCTCACCCGCCCCGAGCAGGACGTCGTCGTCCTCGGGACGGAATCGCCCGGTCAGGACGATGCCGCGCGGATGGAAGACGCGGGCGCCGCGCAGCCGGGCGCCGGCCCGGAAGGCCGCGCGGACCGGCCGGTCGAGCAGGGCCGCGCGCGCGGCGTCCAGCGATCCGGCGGTTCTCCTCGGGCCGCGCGGGTCCTCGGCATGGATGAACATGGTGCTCCTCGGATCGTCGGGCCTCTCGCTGATCCGCGTACCCGGGACGGCGAGCCGGAAACAGGCTGCGCCACGGGTCGGTTCGCGGCGGGGCGGATGGGTATGCCGGCGTCATGACGGTGGCCTTGAAACGGGCGGTGACGACCCCGCTGCTGTTCTTCTTCATCCTCGGCGACATCCTCGGCGCGGGCGTGTACGTGCTGGTCGGCTCGATCGCGGGGGAGTCCGGCGGTGCGGTCTGGCTGCCGCTGGTCGTCGCGCTGGCGCTGGCCGCCCTGACCGCGGGGTCCTATGCCGAGCTGGCGACGAAGTACCCGCGCGCGGGCGGGTCCGCGCACTACGTGACCGCCGCGTTCGGTCCGGCGGCCGGCTCGTTCGTCGGCTTCTGCATGCTGGGCGCGGGCATGGTGTCGGTGGGCGCGCTGACCGCCGCGTTCGCGGGGGACTATCTGCAGACGCTCGTGTCATGGCCCGCGGCGGCCGTGGTGGTGGTGTTCTCGATCCTGCTGGCCGCGGTGAACATCCGCGGTATTCGGGAGTCGCTCGGCGTCAACGTGGCGGCGACCGTGGTGGAGCTGGGCGGTCTGCTGCTCATCGTCGGGCTCGGTGCCTGGGTGATGGCACGCGGCGACGCCGACGTCCAGCGGTTGACCGAGATCGGCGGCCCGGACCGTGGCCCGGCCGGAGCGGTGCTGGCCGGCACGGTCCTCGCGTTCTATTCCTTCGTCGGCTTCGAGACCTCGGTGAACCTCGCCGAGGAGGTCGAGGACCCCCGCCGGTCCTATCCGCGAGCCCTCTTCGGCGCGCTGCTGACCGCGGGGCTGGTCTACGTGCTGCTCGGCGTGGTCGCCTCGGCGAGCGTGCCGGTCGAGCGGCTGGCGGGGTCGAGCGGTCCGCTGCTGGAGGTGGTGCGCGTCGCCGGGGAGTGCCCGATCGGCTGTTCAGCGTGATCGCGCTCGTGGCGGTGGCCAACGGCGCGCTGCTCACCGGGATCATGTCGTCGCGGCTGGCCTACGGCATGGCGCGCGACGGGCTGCTGCCGGGAGTCTTCGGGCGGGTGCTGCCGGGCAGGCGCACGCCGTGGGTGGCGGTCGTGGCGACGGCGGCGGTGTCGCTGGTACTGGCGCTGACCGGCGGGGTGGACGCGCTGGCCGCGACGCTGGTGCTGTTGCTGCTGTTCGTCTTCGCCGGGGTGGACGCCGCGGTGCTGGCGCTGCGCCGCGATCCCGGCCGCGCGGGGCACTTCCGGGTACCCACCGCCGTCCCGGTCGCGGGCCTGCTGTCGTGCCTGTTCCTGTTCACGCGCATCGAGCGGGAGGTGTGGTTGCGCGGGCTCGTCCTGGTGGTCCCGGCCGCCGCGCTGGCGTTGCTCAACGCGCGCCGCGCGCGGGGCGAGCCCGGGGCGGACGGCCGTTTCGCGAAGGACGGATACCGAACAGTTCGCCGCCGCACCCATCCGGCCGAACAGCCCTCCGGACAGGCGCGCCCGGCGGGAGACCGCAGGTAGACCGGCGACCGGCCCGCCCGCCGCCGGGCGGCGCCCACGCGGCACGGGACGGACGCGCTCCGGAAAAGTTGTTTCGACTCCGTCCCCCGGTGCATCCAGCAGACAGCGATTCAAGCCTGCGAGTCGACCGATCGGCCAACGAGGGGTGAGCACATGCCCGCACAGCACACCGGCACCGAACAGAGCGAGACCGCGATCGAGGGCTACGAGCGGCTCGAACCGGCCTTCACCCGCCTGGCCGGCCTGCGGCCCGGCAGTCGCGAACACGCCCGCATGCGTGAGCGCATCATCGAAGCCTGCCTGCCGCTCGCCGAGCACATCGCGATGCGCTACTCCGGACGCGGTGAACCGTTCGAGGACCTGATGCAGGTCGCCTCGCTCGGTGTCGTGCTGGCCGTCGACCGCTACGACGTGGAGCGCGGCGTGCAGTTCCTCGGATTCGCCGTGCCCACCGTGATGGGCGAGGTCCGCAGGCACTTCCGCGACACCACGTGGGCGTTGCGGGTGACGCGGGCCGACAAGGAACTGCACGCGCGGATCGCGCAGGTGATCTCCGAGCTGACCCAGCGCCTGCAGCATTCGCCGACCACCGCCGACATCGCCGAGGCCGCCGGGGTGACCGTCGAGGACGTGGTGCGCGCCCGGATCGCGGGCGACGCCTACAACACCAACAGTCTCGACGTCCCGGCGGTGACCGGTGATGCCGAGCAGGGCGCGTCCTCGGCCGTCGGCGACAAGCTCGGCTACGCCGATCCCTGCTACGACCTGATCGAGCGGGCCGTCACCGCGGCGCCGGCCGTCGCCGCGCTGGACGACGACGAACGCCGGTTGCTGCACTGGCGGTTCTTCGTCGGCCTGTCGCAGGAGGAGATCAGCGGTCGCCTCGGCGTCTCGCAGATGACGGTGTCGCGGCACCTCAAGCGCGTGCTCGATCGCCTGCGTGAGCAGGTCACCGACCCGCCGGATCTCGCAGCGGCCTGAGCGGGAGCCGGGGGCGAGGGACGGTGTGAGCACCGCCCCTCGCCCGCGCGAGGCGTCAGCCGCCGCTGTGGCTGTGCTGGCCGCCGCGCTGCTTGGCCTCGGTCGGCTGGGCCTGGGCGCCCTTGCGTCCGGCCGTTGACGGGTCGGCGGCGTTCTCGCTGCCGAAGCTCCCGGTGCTGGCCTGCCCGCCCTTGCGGGCCTGGTCGGCGGTGTCGCTGCGGTTACCGAACTGTCCCGGGTTGTTCTGGTCTGCCATGATCGGCACTCCTTTCCATCGGAATCAGTGTCGAGGCCGTGTCCGGCCTCGCCTGCCGCTCTACCCGTCACCGCGCGACCTACTCGAGATCTCTCGCCGGCGTACCGGCGAAAAGGATTGCTGATCAGCGCTTTTCGCTGTCAGAAATTCTGTGACCATGGCCGGGTGGCCGGTTCCCGGGAGAGGATGGGCAGGGCGCGGATCGGCGCGTGCCGCACGATCAGGCGGCGTCGTGGAACACCAGCGCGAGAGTGCGCCGCAGGCCCGAGCGAATCGTGGACACCCCGTGGCGCGTCGGCGCCGCCGACCAGCCGCGTGCCGAGCGCACCGGCCGGTCCCGGGTGGTGAACAGGAAGCCGTCGCCCCGGGGAATCACCGTTGCGCTGCCCCGGGATTGGGCGCGGGCGCGCTGTTCGACGAGCAGGAACTCCCCGCCGGTGTGGTCGATGCCGGGACGGTCCAGGCCGATCACGACCTGCAGGTGGAACACCAGGTCGCCGTAGAGGTCCCGGTGCAGGGCGTTCCAGTCGCCCGCGGCGTAGCGCAGCAGGATCGCCGTCGGCTTCGTCTGTCCGGCGCGGTGACACAGGCGCAGCCATTCGTCGAAGGTGTCGGGCCAGGGTGCCGGGCGGCCCAGGCGTGCCCACCACTGCCGGGCGATCGGCAGCAGCCGGGGGTAGAGCGCCTGTTTGAGCTGCTCGACCGGCTCGGGATACGGCGTGGCGAAATAGCGGTATTCGCCGGACCCGAAGCGGTGCCGGTTCATGTCGACGGTGCTGCGGAACCGCGCGTCGTCGTCGTAGAGATCGGCGAGCGCCGTCGCTTCGGCCGGGGTGAGCAGGCCGGGCAGGGCGGCGCCGCCGGCCGCATCGATCTCGGCGGTGATGTGCGGCCAGTCCAGCCGGTCCACGCGGTCCCGCCAGCCGGGCGCGGCGGTCATGCGGCGGCCTCCAATTCCAGCAGCAGGTGTTTGGCCTCGGCGCCGCCGATGTATCCGCCCAGGCTGCCGTCGGCGCGCAGGACCCGGTGGCAGGGAACGACGACGGGTAGCGGGTTGGTCGCGCACGCGGTACCCACGGCCCGTACCGCTTTCGGGTTGCCGACCGATCTGGCGACCTCGGCGTAGCTGGCGGTGTGCCCGTAGGCGATCTCGGGCAGGTGCTGCTGGACGAGCTGACGGAATCCGCGCGAGAGCGACAGGTCCAGGGGCAGGTCGAAGGCGGTGCGGCGCCGCGCGAAGTACTCGTCGAGCTCGCGCACGGCGGTGTCGAGGCGGTGGGGCGCGTGCAGTACGCGGGGGCTCAGCGTGGTCGCGAGGGTCGCCAGGACCTGATCGTGGTCCTCCCGGGCGTAGGCCACCCGCACCAGGCCCCGGGGCGTGGCGGCCAGCAGCAACCGGCCGACCGGTGTATCGGTGGTGGTGTAGGCGATGTCGAGCAGTCCGGACCGGTCGGCCTCGTGTTCGAGCCGCTGATGCAGCCGCGCCAGCGTGGCCTCGTCGACGAGTGCCGTCAGGGTGGCGAGCACGTCGTGTTCGTGGTGGTTCTCGGTCATCGGTTCTCTCCTTCCGGCGTCGTGCCCGGATAGGTTCTGCGCAGGGTCTTCATGCCGTCGGCGGCCGCTCGGCGTGCCGCGTCGGCGGTTCCGCCGAGGATCCGCGCGATCTCGGCGTAGGGGAGCCCGGCCACGTAGTGGTAGGCGATGGCCTGGCGCTGCTTGTCGGGCAGGTTCGCGACCGCGGCCCATACGCCCGCGTCGTCGGATCCGGCGACGCCGTCGCCGCGTGCCTCCTCGGGCACGTACCCCACGGGCACCGGCCTGCGCCGGTCCGCCCGCACGACATCGATCGCCTTGCGGTGGGCGATGGTGACCAGCCAGGCCTCGACGTTCGCCGACGCGGGCAGCTCCGGGTAGGCGCGCATCGCGGCGAGAAAGGTCTCCGACCAGGCGTCCTCGGCGTCGTGCGGGCTGAGGACGACGCGGCAGACCCGCAGCACGGTCGGTCCGTGCTGGGTCACGTTCGTCTCGAACGGTGGCTTCACGACCTCGTCCCGCCGCCCTCGACCGTGCCGGATTCGAGCGTCACCGTGTGACCGGTGTGCATCGGGTTTCCCCTCTCTCTCGTTCTCGCCACGTAGACGCGCCCGCCGCGCGGGACGTGAGATGCCCGCGGGACTCACGGGCGCCAGACGCCGGAGCTGCCCCGGCGATGCGAACCGAGGAGGTGCGTGTCGACGATGCCGATGGCCTCCATGAGCGCGTAGAGGGTGGTGGGACCGACGAAACCGAAGCCGCGGCGCCGCAACTCCTTCGACAGGGCGACGGATTCGGCGGACGTGGTCGGGATCTCCGCGAACGTCCGCGGCCGTGGCGTGTCCCGCGGCCGGAACGACCACACCAGCGCGGCCAGGCCGCCCTCCGCGCGCAGCGCGACGGTGGCACGGGCGTTGGTGATCGTGGCGACGATCTTGCGGCGGTTGCGCACGATCGCCGCCTCGGCCATCAGGCGTTCGACGTCGGCGTCGGTGTAGCCGGCGACGAGGTCGGGGGCGAAGCCGTCGAAGGCGGCACGGAACGCCGGGCGCTTGCGCAGGATCGTCGCCCAGGACAGCCCGGCCTGGAACCCTTCGAGGCTCAGGCGCTCGAAGACGCCCTGTTCGTCGGTGACCGGCATGCCCCATTCGGTGTCGTAGTAATCGCGCAGCAACGGATCCGCCGCCGCCCACGCGGGCCGGGCCAGGCCGTCCTCGCCCACGACGACCGACGGGTCGGCGGCGCCGGCGCGGTCGGCGGGGTCGGCGGTCCCGGCGGCGCCGGTGGGAGGTTTCGCGCGCGACGACTCCGGAAGCGTCCCGGCCGGACCGGTCATGTCGGTTCTCCTGTCGATTCGTCGAGGGTCGGTAGTGGGTAGACGTCGGCGTGGACGACATCGTGAGACCGGCGCCGATCCCCGCCGATCCCCGCCGATCCCATCGTCCCCCGGGCGGGTGACCGGTTCGCGGTGGTTGCCGGGCATCCGTGCGGGGAGCGGCTAGGGTGGGGGACGAACGATCTCGAGTCTGTCCGCCGAAGTTCTTCCTGCCGAGGGAGTCGTCGTGAGCCAGATCCCGCACGATCACAGCAATCGCCCGGTCGCGGTCGTCGGCGCGGGCACCCTGGGCAGGCGCATCGCGCTGATGTTCGCCACCCGGGGCGGCACGGTCCACATCACCGACCCGAACGCCGAACAGGGGCGCGCCGCCGTGGAGTACGCCACCGGCACGCTGCCCGAGGTACTCGGCGCGATCGACGGCGGCGCCCCCGGCACCATCTCCTACGTGCCCGCGCAGGCCGACGCGGTGCGCGACGCCTGGCTGGTGGTCGAGGCCGTCCCGGAGAACCTCGAGCTCAAGAAGAAGATCTTCGCCCAGCTCGAGAGCGACAGCCCCGCCGACGCGATCCTGGCCTCGAACTCCTCCTCCTACGCGAGCAGGCTGTTCACCGAGGGCCTGCGCACCCGAGACCGCATGCTCAACACCCACTTCTACATGCCGCCGCAGTCGACCACGCTCGATGTCATGTCCGACGGGGACACCGCCCCCGAGATCATCGACTTCGTGTTGCGGACTTTCCCGCAGTTCGGCCTGCACCCGTTCCTGTGCCGCAAGGAGAGCACCGGTTTCGTGTTCAACCGGATCTGGGCGGCCATCAAGCGCGAGGCACTCGAGGTGGTCTACGAGGGTGTCTCGGTGCCCGCCGACGTGGACGCCATGTTCGCGCTGAACTTCGGCACGAAGGCGGGCCCGTTCCGGATGATGGATCAGGTCGGCCTCGACGTGGTCCTCGACATCGAGGAGCACTACGCCGCCGAGAACCCGCACCTGCCCGAAGGTCCCCGCATCCTGCTGAAGAAGTACGTCGACGCCGGGAAACTGGGCATCAAGACGGGCGAGGGCTTCTACGACGACTATGCCGCGCCGAAGGGCTGAGCGGTCGTGACCGAGCTGCTCGCCCTCGATCTCGCCGGCCGGTGCATGCACGCGATCGCCCTCGACGGCAGCGGCGTGCGCACCGTCGTCGAGGGCCTCACCGACATGCCCGACGGTATCGTGGTCGATCAGCTGCGCGGCCATATCTACTGGACCAACATGGGCCGACCGGATCCCGGCTTCACGCCGGGCACGGAGCCGGATTTCTTCTCCCGCAACGGTTCCGTCGAACGGGTCGACCTCGATGGCGGCAACCGGCGCTACGTGGTCGAGCCCGGTGGGTTCACCACCGGCAAGCAGATCACCGCCGACTTCGAGGCAGGCCGCCTGTACTGGTGCGACCGCGAGGGCATGCAGGTGCTGACGTGTGACCTCGACGGCGGCGATCTGCACCCGCTGATCGTGACGGGCGAGGGCCCGGAAGACGCCGGGACGGTACGCAACTGGTGCGTCGGCATCTGCGTCGACCTCGATCGCCGCCTGCTCTACTGGACCCAGAAGGGCCCCGCCAAGGGCGGCGACGGCCGCATCCTGCGCGCGCCGCTCGACCTGCCCGCCGGTGTGTCCGCCCGCGACCGCGTCGACGTGACGACCCTGTTCGAGAACCTGCCCGAACCCATCGACCTCGAGCTGCGCGGCGCCACCCTGCTCTGGACCGATCGCGGCGCGCCCCCGGACGGCAACTCCCTCAACCGTGCCACGGTCGTCCCCGAACCCGGCCCCGCGCAGGTCCTCTCGCGTGGTTACCGCGAGGCCATCGGCCTGGCCTCGATCGGATCCCGCTTCTACGTCAGCGACCTGGGCGGCACCGTCCGCGCCGTCGACCTCGACACCGGCACCGAATCGGTGCTGGCCCGCCTCGGCTCACCGCTCACCGGCCTGGCCGTCGCCGATCTGGCCTGAGCACGGAGGTCGCCGGTCTCAGCGCGGATTGCGGTGGAGGTCGGCGCGGAGCTGGTCGCGTTCGGCGGTGAGGCGGGCGACGGTGTCCTCGAGTTCGAGGATGCGGGCCACCGCGGCCAGGTTGATGCCCTGCCCGGTCAGGGTGCTGATGCGGGACAGCCGCGTCATGTCCTGGGTGCTGTAGCGGCGGGTGCCACCCGTGCTGCGGGCGGGATTGATGAGTCCGTGCTGCTCGTACAGGCGCAGGGTCTGGATGCCGATCCCGGCCAGTTCCGCGGCCACCGAGATGGCGTATACGCCCTGGCCCGCGGTGGGGAGCGCGCCTCCTTGGGGGTCCATGTGTGTCCTCACCTCGTGTTCTGTCTCTGTCTCCAGATTATCTGATCCAACTTCTTGCACTCTCCTGTGGTGAGTGCTAAATAATATCTATGTCAGATGACAGAGGTTATCTGATGATCAGCCTACCGAGATGGGAGTGAGTTGGAGGTGGCGACCATGCTGATGCGTACCGATCCGTTCCGTGATCTGGACCGTCTGACGCAGCAGGTGTTCGGCACGGCGGCCCGGCCCGCGGCCATGCCGATGGATGCCTGGCGCGACGGCGACGATTTCGTCGTCGAGTTCGATCTGCCGGGTATCGATCCCGATTCCCTCGACCTGGATGTCGAGCGCAACGTGGTCACCGTGCGCGCCGCGCGCCCGGAACTCGACACCGACCGGTCGATGATCGCCGCGGAGCGCCCCCGCGGGGTGTTCAGCAGGCAGCTGTTCCTGGGGGAGAGCCTGGACACCGACCGCATCCGCGCGGACTACCGCGACGGTGTGCTGCGGCTGTCGATTCCGGTGGCGGAGAAGGCCAAGCCGCGCAAGATCGAGATCTCCCGCGAGCCCGAACGTCAGGCCATCAGCGCCTGAATCCCGTGGGAGGCCACGATGTCTTCCCCGACCATGCCCCCGCGGCGCGCGCCGCCCGCGAGGCCACACCGCGGAGTTCCGTGGCGGCGGAGCCCGCGCGACCGTCCCGTGATCCGCGTCGACACGAGGAGGTGATGTATCGAAGGAACCGCGAATCATGCGTCACATGAGCTGAAGTACGTCTTCCCTGCCGGTTCGGGGCCGGCGCTGTCCGGCCCCGAACCGGTTCATCCGTCCGACAACGCGTTTCGAGGAGGATCCAGCGATGAACGTCCTGCCGAACGTCCCCGAGGCCGACCTGATCGAGCAGCAGACCTTCGTCCGCGACGACGACCGTGACCTCGGCCTCGACCCGGGCGCCGTGCGCGTGGCCGCCGACCACGGCATCGAATCCGCCGACCTCGCCGATCGCATCGAACAAGCCTGGAGCACACCCTATGCCGACGATGACGACGACTTCTCCTGCCTCGCCTGCTGAGCGTGCCGCGGACGACACGCACACCCACCCCGACGGCACCTACCCGTCGTGGCAGCCCGGCCGTGTGGCCTGGTTCGACGCCGAGAAGGGCTTCGGGTTCCTCAATCCCGACCGTGGCGGCTACACCGTGTTCTGCGACTACACCGCCATCGACGCCCCCGGCTACCGGACCCTGCGCCCCGGGCAGCGCGTCGTGTTCACCGTCCGCGACACCCCACGAGGCCCCGAAGCCGAACGCGTCCTGACCTACGCCGAGCCGGGCACGGCCGCCCCCGCCCCTCGATCACGGGTGGCGGTCGCGTCCCGGTTCCGGGGGGCGCGTTGCCGTCGACTCCGCGCCGCCGCCTGACCCTCCAGCCGTCACCGAGGATTGCCATGCTGACCGACGACCGCGGCCCCGTCACCGGCCGCGCACCCCAGCCCGCCGAACCCGTCGTACGGTGGCCCGACCCCAGTCCCCTCGACTACTGGTGGACCGAGATCATGGACGGGGTACCGCCCGCCGCCGTCGAGGCGCGAAGTGCCTCGGCGCGCGCGTGCGGTGGCTAGGCTGCGGTGCATGCCAACCCGACTCGACAATGTCGGCATCGCCGTCCGTGACATCGATGCCGCGATCGCGTTCTTCACCGACCTCGGCCTGACGTTGCTGGGCCGTGACCGCGTCAGCGGGGAGTGGGCCGACACCGCCGTCGGGCTCGACGGCAACACCGCCGACATCGCGATGCTGGCGGCGCCCGACGGCGGCAGCCGGGTCGAACTCTTCCAGTACGTGCACCCCGACGCGATCGACACCGATCCCGTCCAGCCGAACCACATCGGCATGCACCGCATCGCCCTGGCCGTCGACGACATCGACGCCGCGGTCGAGGTCGTGCGCAGACACGGCGGCGACGTCCTGCGCGGGATCGCCCGCTACCAGGACGTCTACCGGCTCACCTACGTCCGCGGACCCAGCGACATCCTGGTCATGCTCGCCCAGGAGCTCTAGACCCTCGCTTCAACGTCCTCGAACCGGACGATCACGCGTCCTCGGTCGCGAACCACCCGGAGGGGGAGAGCTCGGTGCCCATGCGGGGCACGTACTGGTCGAAGTACACGCGGGAGACGAGTTCGCGGCGGGAGCGGACGCCGGCCTTGTCGAAGACCGACTTCAGGTGGTCCTGGACGGTGTAGGCCGACAGGTGCAGGGTGGTGGCGATCTCCTTGGTGTCGATGCCCTGCAGCACGAGCTGGGTGACGTCGCGTTCGCGCGGGGTCAGCCCGAACGCGGCGACGACCAGGGCCACGATCTCCGGCGGTCGCGCCTCCTCGATGGTGACCACGACGTCGCCCTCGCGGTCGCGGAAGGCGCTCAGCGGCCCGGCCTGCAGGACCAGCCACATGCCGTGCGTGGTGCGCAGCCGGCAGCGCGGCGGCACGGGCGTCTCGCCGCGGGCGTAGCGGCGGGCGGCGCCGACGAGCGCGGCGACCGGGCACAGCGGGTCACCGTGCGCGGGGCTGTCGGCCAGTTCGGCGATCCACTGCTCGGCCGCGGGCGTCATCTGGGTGATCTCGTCGTCGGGGCCCACGATGATCACCGCCGGGCCTGCCCCCGGCACCGGGGCGACGACGTCGGCGATGCGGGTCAGCAGGCCCGCCCGCACGCCGCGGGCGAACGGCGCCGCCAGCGAGGCGAGGAACTCGGTCTCGGCGGCGTCGAACGGGCGGTCGTCGGGGCCGCGGAACAGCGCCATCGCGCCCCAGATCTCGCGGCCGTCGCGGAACACCAGGCGCGCCTCGTCGCCGAAACCGAAGCGCGGCATCATGAATCGCGCCATCCGGGTGGACCGGTGCACTTCCCCGTCGGTGACCAGGTGCACGCCCGCCGCGGGGGTCGCGGCGCGGGCCAGCTCGGTGAAGGCGGTCTGCTCGACCGTGCCGTATTCGATGAGCCCGAACTCGTGGTCGTGGGCGTCGCGCCCCTGCAGGTGCCCGTATTTGCGGGCGCTGGTCAGCATGTGGGTGGTGGGGTCGTGGGTGCCGACGCACGCGCTGACCCACGGCACGGCCCGCCGCACCGACTCGGTGGCCTCGGCCAGGAACGTCTCGAGTTCCAGCCCGGCCCGGGCGACGACGTCGACATCCTGTCGCACCCGTTCCGCGGTCAGTCCTGCAGCCATCCTCCCAGTGTGGCCGACGCGGGGCGCGGGCGACATCCCAGGTTTCTGGGTGGCCGCGCTCCCAGACGCACCGGCGGGCGAATACCCGGCGAACGGGGATGGGCGTGGCCCGGCCGGAGCCCGCAGGATCCGGTGGTCGGACCGACGAGCAGATCACGAGGTATCCCATGTCCACCGCCCCCGCCACCGCACTGCCCGCCCTGCTGCGCACCGGCTGCGCGCTCCACCTGCCGGGCGACCCCGGCTACGACGCGGCACGCATGCCCTGGAACGTCGCCGTCGATCAGCGTCCGGCCGCGGTCGCGGTGCCCCGCACGGTCGAGGAGGTCCGCGACGTCGTGCTGGCGGCCGCCGCGGCGGGGCTGCGGGTCGCGCCGCAGAGCAGCGGGCACGGCGCCGCGCCGTTGGGCGAGGTCGGCCTCGACGACGTCGTGCTGCTGCGGATGAACGAACTCACCGGGGTGCGCGTCGACGCGGAGACCCGGACCGCGCACGTCGCCGGGGGAACGCTGTGGCAGGAGATCGTCACCGCCGCGGCCGCCCACGGCCTGGCCGCATTGCACGGATCGGCCCCCGACGTGGCCGTGGCGGGGTATCTGCTCGGCGGCGGCCTGTCCTTCTACGGCCGCGCCCACGGCCTGGCCGCGGACACGGTGCGCGCGGTCGACATCGTCACCGCCGACGGCGTCCTGCGCCGGGCCTCCGCGCAGGAGAACCCGCAGCTGTTCTGGGCGTTGCGGGGCGGCGGCGGCGCCTTCGGTGTGGTCGTCGGGTTCGAGATCGCGCTGCTGCCGCTGGCCGATGTCTTCGCCGGGATGCTGCTGTGGGACCGGGACCGCGCCCCCGAGGTGGTGCCTGCGTGGGTCGAGTGGAGCCGCACCGCGCCCGAGAGCGCGACGACCGCGCTGCGGGTGATGAGCTTCCCCGCGCTGCCGCACCTGCCGCCCTTCCTGTCCGGCCGCGACCTCGTCGTCGTCGACGGCGCGATCCTCGAGACCGACGAGCGCGCGGCCGAGATCCTGGCCCCGCTGCGGGCGCTGGAACCCGAACTGGACACCTTCGCCCGCATTCCCGCCGCTGCGCTGCTGCAGGTGCACATGGACCCGCCGGGACCGACCCCGACCGTCGCCGAACACAGCGTGCTCGGTCCGCTCGGCGCGGAGGCGATCGCGGCCTTCCTCGACCGGGTCGGCCCGGGAACCGGCAGCGGCCTGATGTTCGCCGAACTGCGTCATCTCGGTGGCGCGCTCGCGCGTCGTACTCCCGGCGGCGGCGCGCTGTCCGCGCTGGCCGGTGACTACGCCCTGTTCTGTGTGGCGGTGGCGCCGACCCCCCAGGCGGCCGTGGCCGGTCGGGCGGCGGCGTTCGGTGTGGTCCGGGCACTGTCGCGCTGGTCGCTGCCGACCCTGCTGCCGACCTTCACCGAGACGCGGGTCGAGGGCGGCCGCTTCTACGACGGCGAGGACTGGTCGGCACTGTGTCATCTCCGCGCCGAACTCGACCCGCACCGGCTGTTCGTGGCCAACCACGACCTCTGATCCCCGCCGGCCGGGGCGATGAGGGGTGCCCCGGCCCGGCGGTCCCGTCTCAGTCCCCGCGGTCGATCCGCCCGCCGACGTTGTGCACGAGGACCACGCTCGGGTGCCAGGGCACGACATCGTCCACGGCGGACTGCAGCAGCGACAGCGGCGGCAGGTCTGCCCCCGAGAGCACCGTGACGGTCGCGACGTCGCCGTGCAGGGTGACATCGAGGACCTCGGCGTGCGGATCGTCGCCGAGCCAGGCCCGGGTGGCGTCGGCGATCTGGCCGGCCCACAGCGTGGACAGCGAGTTCACCACCAGCGGCACCGCCACCAGCACCGCCGCGGCGGCGAGGACGAGATAGGCCCGGGTCCGGCGGGTGCCGTCCTGCCGGTAGCCGGTGAGCAGCAGCACCACGGTCGCCGTCACCACCATCGCCACGACATTCGACGCGAACAGCACGAACGCCCCCAGCGCGAGCGCGGGCGCCCCCGATCCCAGGCACACGCCGACCACGCCGAGCGGCGGCACCAGCGAGATCGCGATCGCCACTCCCGGCAACACGTCGCCGACGTCGCGGCGCACCACGGCCACGGCCGCGACCAGCCCGGTGGCGACCGCCGCGGTCAGATCCACCAGCTTCGGCGACGTCCGGCCGAGCACCTGGCCGTTGGACAGCACGTTGACCGGATTGGGCAGCAGTTGCGCGAACACGAATCCCAGCACGACCACGATCACCACCCCGGCGGCCACGAACACCAGGCTGCGCCCCAGCAGCCCGCCCCGCCCGGTCACGATGCCCAGCGCGACACCCAGGATCGGCACCGACAGCGGGGCGACGATCATGGCGCCGATCACGGTGGCCGTCGAGTCCCCGATGACCCCCGAGATCGCGATCACACCCGACAGGACGAGCATGATCCAGAACGCCGACTGCTTGGCACGGATGTCGCCGTCCCCCAGGTCGAGCCGGTCGACGAGTTCGTCGGGAGTGCGCCGCTGGGACTGCGGTATGAGGTACTCGACGACGGTTCCGGCCACGGGGATCCCTCCTGATCGGCGGTGTGGCCGCCACCGTAGGGACCGGCAGCGGTCCGGCACGTCACCCGTTGGGGATGAAATCGATCCGGACACGGAGGGCTCGGGCGGGCCGGCGTTGCCTGCCGCTTCAGGCGGCCGGCGGGCGCAGATCCGTCGTCACCGCCGCAACCGGTCGAGAATGCGCTGCACCTGGGAGCGGGCGACCGCCGCGAATTCCGCCCTGTCGACCCGGTTCTCGGCGGCACTGCCGTGGTCGATCAGGACCAGTACCGAGAGGTCACCGTCGAGGACGTCCAAGAGGTAGCGGTCGTCGAAGATCGCGCCGGTGCGGTCCGCCGCGTGGATCCAGTGGCCGTAGGCGAGATCGTCGACATCGCCGGAGGTCACGTCGGACAGGCTGTCGCCGACGAGGCGGTGGTCGACGACCTTCCTGGCGGCGAACGCCTCCGGGGTGGCGCCGTCGGTCGGCTTCACGCGGATCCAGATCGCCGCGCGCGCCGACGAATCGGCACCCGGATCCCCGTGGTAGACGCGGCATTCCAGTTCGCCCCCGCGGGGCGGCGTCCTGTCCTCGGTGTGCTTCGGCGCCTCGCGAGGCGGGCCGGCCCAGCGCACCAGCGGCGCGGGATCGACCAGGTCGCAGGCGTTGTCGACCTTCTCCGTCGCATAGCTCGCGGGCCCCGTCGCGGTCGACGGCGCGGTTTCCGCCGTCCCCCGGTCACCGACGACGACACCGATCGCGATGCCGACTCCCAGGGTCACCAGCAGCGCCACCACGCCCGCGATGACCGTTCCCGGCCCGACTCCGCGGCGGAAAGGTGCGGCAGGTCCCGTCGGGGTCGTGGCGTCCGGCCTGCGGGGGTGGGCTGCTCGAGCGGCCGGTTGCGGCGCGCCCGGACCCCCGGGTCGACCCGACTGCGGGCGGCCGCCGGTCGTGCTGGGCGCAGTGTCGGGCATCGCGGTCCTGACGGCCTTTCTCCACTGTTCCGGGATGTCGTGCGAATTGTATTGTGCGGCACCGTAGCTTGTATTGTGCGGCACCGTTGGCGATCGTTCGGCGCGCGCCGGTGACGTCGCGACCGCGGCCCGCGCGTTCCGGCGGTCCGTGGCCGAACCCAGGGGAGCGGTGCACCCTGTCTCGGCGCCCGCGGAAGCGGCGGCGTCCGCCGATCACCGCTGCGCCGCGCCGTACCCGAAGCGCCGTCGGTCGCCGCGCGACGCGCACGCGCACGATCTCGCCGATGGCGACGACGCGCAACGCGGCGAGCACGGGGGCCCGGCGCAGGCGAGCCGGCCGCTGATCCCGGCGCGAGAAGCTGCTGGACGCGCCGACGGTCCGGCCCACCGCGGCCCCCGACAAGCCCGACAGGTCGTGTCGGCCGTGGACAGGCGATGGAGCAGCCGTGTCCACACCCTGGCGGCGGCCGTCCTCGCTGAAAACCGAAGGCGTATCGGACATTCCCCGTCACGCGGCTGCCGGTGGAAAGCGGGCCGAGAAGTCCGGTGTGGCGCCCGCCGGGAAACCTTCCGCTGTGGCATGCTGGCGGACGAGGACGGGTTGTTGCACTGATCGCCCGCCTCGCAACAGGAAGTCGGACAAAATATGTCGCAAGGCAGTGTGAAGTGGTTCAACGGCGAAAAGGGCTTTGGTTTCATCGCCCAGGACGCGGGCGGACCGGACCTGTTCGTGCATTATTCCGAGATCTCCGGCTCCGGGTTCAAGTCCCTGGACGAGGGGCAGCGCGTCGAGTTCGAGATCGGCCAGGGCCCCAAGGGGCCGCAGGCGCAGAGCGTCCGCGCGATCTAGAATCGCCGCGCCATCCGGCATCGCAGGAAACGGAACCCGTGCCGCGCCGGCGCGGGTTCCGCGCTTTCCGCTGCCGAAACCGCCTGGTCCGGGACGGGCCGCGTGCCGTGCGGCCGGTGACGTCCTCGCTACCTGGACAGATGTGGCCTGCTCGCGTACCGTCGACAGGGCACCCGGTGTATTCGAGGGCCGGACGATATCCGCCGCCCGCCTGGTACGAGACGAAACCCGGA
Source organism: Nocardia thailandica NBRC 100428 (assembly GCF_000308795.1). Taxonomy (GTDB): domain Bacteria; phylum Actinomycetota; class Actinomycetes; order Mycobacteriales; family Mycobacteriaceae; genus Nocardia; species Nocardia thailandica. The sequence continues at coordinate 51,123 of NZ_BAGK01000106.1, forward strand.
ACACGTCCAGGCCTTTCTCCCGTCGAATTCCCCGCGCCGGTCACCACCGTTCTTTCCGCCGCCTGTTCGGCGCCGCCTCACGGCGTGAGCGGCCGACCCGGACACCGGTCACCCCGCGTGGAAAAGCCGAGACATCGAACCGGCATTCGTGCACCACGGGCGATTTCGCCCCACCGACAAAGAACCGGAGAACACCTCTGATGAGCCCTACAGAATCCAGCGGACCCCGACTGTTCAGCCACCAGGATCCTGCCGTCGACTGCGTGCAGGCATCCGCGACCACCGATCTTCGACCGATATTCCTGGCCGCCCACGCGGACGGTGACGAAGGACGCGCACGATCGGGTCGGGTCGGCAACCCGACCTGACCCGTCGGCGTCTCCCGTCGCTCAGGAACGCACCTGCGCGAAGGTGCCCTCCGTGATCACCGCCTCCGCGGGCAGCGGCCGGGTCAGCGACCACGTGGTGGTGAAGCGGCACACCGCCATCCGCCACCGGCCGTCCTCGATCCGGTATTCGTCGTCGTACTCGCCGGTCCGGAGAGTCTCGGTGCGATCGAGCAGGTTGAGCTGGCGGAAGCGCAGTGTCCAGCGGCCGGTCGCGGTGTCCGGACCGGTGAGCGTGATGTCGGGGTGCATGCCGTGATGCATGTCGAGGACGGCGTGCTCGCCGTCGACGGTGTGCAGCGCGATCCGGGTGAAGATCCGCACCATCGGCTCGACGTCGTCGAACGCGCCGAGCTCGCCGTAGTCGATGCGGGCGCCGGAGCGGACGAAACACTCGCGGAAGGCCGCCGGGTCCTTGGCGTCGCAGGCCCGCCAGTAGCGGTATTTGAGGCGTTCGATCTCACGGATGTTCTCCAGGGCGCTGATGCGCTCGGCGAGGTCCACGCGTGCTCCTTCGGTCGTGCGATGCTGTCAGTCGATCACGGCGGCGGAGAACACCGGCGGATTCCCGAGAAACTGCCGATGCGAGGGCGGCTGCCGCCCGTCGGTGTCGGTCACGCCGAGCTCGGCGGCGACCTCGGCGGCGATGAGCACCGTGCCGGTGCGCGCCGCGAGACCAGGATCGCGGGACAGCGCGTCGATGACCCGGCCGACGAATTCCGGCGACTCCGCGGTCGCGGCCAGTCCGTCATAGGCGCCCGGGTTCGCGGCGAGGGTGCGCTCGGTGGTGAGCAGCCCCATCCACAGCGAGACGACCGAGACGCCGGCGGGCCGGAAGTCGACCGCCATGTCGTGGGCCATCTTGTCCACGGCCGCCTTACCCGCTCCGTAGGCGGGGCCGTGCATGTAGCAGGCGCCGCCGAAGGACGACGTGTTCACCACCAGCGCGCCGTCGGCGGCGACCAGCAGCGGCGCCGCGAAGTAGGTCGAGACGTAGCTCGACCGCATCCCGACATCCAGCAGGTCGAGCAGTCCCAGCGGCTTCTCCCAGAACGGTCCCTTGTCGGTGAGCCCGTCCGGCAGCGCCAGCGCGTTGTTGACCAGGATGTCGACCCGCCCGTGCTCGGCCCGCACCCGCTCGAACAGCGCCTCGACCTGCTCGTCGTCGCCGTGATCCAGCACCACCGGCACCCCCGTGCCACCCCGGCGGGTGACCTCCGCCGCCGTGGCGAACACGGTGCCGGGCAGGGCAGCGTCACCCTCCTCGCGTGTGCGCCCGGTGACATACACCGTCGCCCCCGTCGCCCCGAGCGCGGTGGCGATGCCCTTGCCCGCGCCCCGGCTGGCGCCGGTCACCACGACGATCCGGTCCGAACTCGCGCCCATCCTCGGCTCCCCTCGTCCTCCGGGACCCCGGCAGGGTCCGTCGGCACCGAGACAACCGCCGCCGCACCGCCCGCGGAACCGGACAGGTCCACTCAGCGGGAACCTGCCGCTGTCCGGCCGGGACAGTAACCTCGAAGACGTGGGAACTGTGGACCCCGCCCGCGAGTCCGCGCGCCGCTGGGATCTCGCGGTGTCGACCGGCGACCCGTCGGGGGGCATCGCGATGATCGGCTACCGCGACCTGACCGGCGCCGGGGTCGACCTGCGCGTTGCGGGAGCCCCGGTGATCACCGCGCTGATCGAATTCGGTGGCGGCGGCGCCCTGGTCGACGATACCGAGGGTCAGCGCCGCCTCGGCGGCTTCGTCGTCGGACTCCCAGCCCGAGCCATGCGCGTGCGCGGCACGCGGGCGCAGTGCGTGGAGGTCCGGCTCGCGCCGGCCCGCGCGTATTCGATGGTCGGCATCACCCGGGGCGAGCTCGGCCCGGGCGCGGTCGACCTCGACGACCTCTGGGGCGCGCCGGCGCAGCGGCTGCGGGAACGCCTGGCGCAGAACCGGACCTGGGAGGACCGCTTCGCCACCACCGCCGCGTTCCTGACACAGCGCGAACGGACCCGGTGGTCGCCGGACCCGGAAGTCCTCGCCGGCTGGCACCACCTGCTCACCTCCGGCGGCCGGCTGCGCATCGGGGACCTCGCCGAGACGCTCGGCTGGAGCCAGAAGCGGCTGCGCTCCCGCTTCGAGTCCCAGATCGGACTGACACCCAAACGGGCGGCCATGCTGGTCCGCTTCCGCCGCGCGGTCGACGGTCTGCTGGCCGGACACGCGGCAGCCGACGTCGCGATCGAGTGCGGGTACACCGACCAGGCCCATCTGTGCCGCGACGTGGCGCTGTTCGCCGGTCGGACACCGGGGGAGGTGCAGCGGAGCCGTCTGATCCCCCTCGCCCGCCATCGGTACGGAGCATGGAGTCGGTCGGACGAAAAGGTTTCGGCACCACCGTATTCGACGAGGTAGTCGAGGGCTGCGCCCCGCGGGCCTCAACAGAAGCCTTCGGACACACAGCGCGGAGATACGGCACGGAGGGTGAGGACGATGCCGAACGCCGTCACCGAAGATGAAGCTGGAGTGGGCTGCTCATCATGGATGAGGCGGTACCACGGCGGCCCTCGACAAGCTCCTCGGTGGTTACCTGACAGAGCAGCCGCGACCGGGCAGCAGCGCGGGTCACCACCGCAAGGCTGCGCTGAGCCGTCCCGTGTTCGGGCTCGAGCGCCTTGTTTATTCCGAACCGGGCCTGGAGGTGCCTTCCCCCGGGGAGTCGTGAGCGAGCCGGATACGTGTGCAATTCGCACCGCGATCCTCGCCAACACGCCATGACTCACCATGGTGACGCCATGACGGGATGGCGATAGTGGAGGAAGAGCTCGTGCACCGACGACGGACCCGGTGACGTGATCGCGGCGAGGCCTCCATCGCACAGTCATACCCAGTCTTCGAGGGAGATCAGGACAGCATGAGAACCGACACCACCAGGTACAGCAATTTCACCGGCTGGATCGAGCGACCGGACGATATACGGCCCGCCTTGGACGGCGACCTCGCCTGCGACATTGCCGTCGTGGGCGGCGGCATGGGTGGTATGGCGGCCGCGCTGCGCCTCGCCGAGCGCGGCAAGGACGTGGTCCTGCTGGAGTCCGAGTTCTGCGGCTATGGCTCGGCCTCGCGCAACGGCGGTCAGATCGCCGGGGCGCCGGGTGGCGACCTGAGGATGCTCGGGCTGTTCTCCGGCGGCAAGCTACCGGTCATGGCCAGGCTGGCGGAGCACGCGGCCCACTATGTGGAAGACCTCATGAAGACCCACGACATCGACTGCGACTACGTGGCGAACGGTCTGGTGTGGGGTGCGGTCTCTCCGCTCATGATGCTCAGGGTGCGCACGCAGGCGGCGATCCTGCGCGCCGCCGGTGGGCAGGGGACCGTCGGCACCAGTGAGCAGCTCGGCCTCCCGGCCGGCTTCGTCGGCGGTATGCGGGAGTCCATCGGCGGCATGCTGAACCCGGGCAAGCTCGCGCGCGGTGTGCGGCGCGCCGTTCTCGACTCGTCGGTCAAGCTTTTCGAGAAGTCGCCGGTGCGCGACGTCCGGCGGGTGGGCGGCATCGTCGAGCTCACGACACCGAACGGCACGGTGCGGGCCGACAAGGTGGTGCTCGCGACCAACGCGTACTCCGGTGAATGGGACATCACACCCGAGAACCTCTCGGTGCCGCTGTACGTCATCGAGATCGAGACCGAACCCATCGCGCCCGAGCGGATCACCGCTCTGGACTGGACCAGCCGGTCGGGCATCATCACCCAGCACCAGCTCATGACCCACTACCGGCTCACCGAGCGCAATACCATCGTCTGCGGGGTCCGCCGGGCGGAGCGCGGTCTGAGTTACCCACTCCCGGATCGGGTTCCGTCCCCCAGCCTCGTCAAGGACATGGCGGCCGACCTGTCCGACCGATTCCCGACGCTGTCCGACGTGTCCATCGCCCGGGCCTGGGGCGGTTGGATCGGCATCAGCTCCGACTGGCTCGCTGTCGCCGGGCAGGTGGGCGACAACGTCTACTACTCGATGGCCTGCAACGGCCACGGTCTCTGTCAGGTGCCGTACGTGGGCAAGATGATCGCTGACTACATCGTCGACGACGAGATGCCGGAGGACCTCGCGGGAATCTGGTCGGAGGTACCGAGGTACCCGGCGTCGATGGCACGTCTCCTGAGTCCGTCCATGATCCGGCTCACCTGGAGCGTGGACCGGATCAGCGACTTCTTCAGCGGCAGCCGGACGCTGGCGCGGCGGAAGCTGCGTCGCCGAGGAACCGTGCAGCGCTGAGTGGGCGGTGTCGGGGTCAGGCCGTGCCGCGGATCCGAAGGACCGTCAACGCCGTCGCGACTTCGGTCGGCCGGTCGGCGAAGGGGCGGGGGAGGAGTTCGTCGACGCGGGCGAGACGCCGGTCGATCGTGTTGCGGTGGGTGAACAGCCGCTCCGCGGTACTCGACCGGTTGAGGCCTTCCTCGACGTAGGTGAGTACTGTCTGATGCAGGACCGGGCTCGCGGCCTCGAAGTCGCCGAGGACATCGGTGACGAATTGATCGAGCTGGCCGACATCGGCCGACATCAGGTCGATCATCTGCGCGTCCTCGTAGCGGAGCACGGTGAGGTTCGAGCGGAGCCGCGACAGTAGGCGTTGCGCTGCGGCGGCATCCAGGTGCGTTCGCCGGAATCCGCTGGTACCCGGCGCCGCGCGGCCGAGCGCCACGCGGGCGCGGGGGTGCCGACCGAATATCTCCTCGAGCTCCGCCGCGGGCGGTACGGTCTTCGCCGGAATCCACAGCCACTGTGCGGAAGTCCCCGCCACGACGGTGAGTCGGTTTCCCGCGCCGCAGGCCCGCATCAACTGCTCGCTCGCGGCGTCGAGTGTGTGCGCGTCGCGCTCCGAGTCCGTCCAGACGACAGCGCCGATGTGCGAGCCGGTCAACGCGTATCCCAGCTGGGCCTCCGCCCTCGCCGGCGCGATGTCGGCACCCTGCAGCAGCAATTCGACGGTGGCGTAGCGCTGAAGTTGCGCGCCACCCGCGAACTCCTCGCGGACCTCGTCGACCTGTTGTGCGAGTGCCGCGATGGCGTCGTCGACGGCGGTGGTCAAGGAGCAGGCAGAGACCGCGACCAGCGACTCGATTTCGTCGAGATCGCCTGCCACCCTGAAGCATTCGGCGAGCCACCACCGCCACACGACGTACTGTCCGGCACGCCACGACGTGACCTCGTCGGTGGTGAGGCCACGCAGAACGACGTTGCGCGCGTAGGTACGCGTCTCCTCACCGTCCGGTGGCGGGACCCGCACGCCGGGTGCGGCGATGTTCGACGTCAGCCACTTCTTGAGGGCGAAGACGCCGACGCGGTCGCTGGACTCGGCCAGTACGGGGTCCTGTGAGATCGCCACGTACCGGGGATCCCGGAGCGTCGCCTCCTCCATCTCGGCCAGGATCTCGGTGTGTCTGGCGAGCATGGTCTCGGCGACGTCGCGGAAGAGCTCCCGCACCCGGTCGGAGGGCACGGGCCACAGCTCGTCGGATGCCACGGTCATTCCACGAACCTCCTTCGCTCGCCGTGACACCGAGTATGCGCCGCCCGCCCCGACGATCGGGCGGCACGCGCGGACCGCACGAGTCAGTCGAGACCGAGGTACTCGCCGAGCTCGCGGTAGTCGACCTGCCAGAGGCCGGGCGACCCCAGCGGGTACTGCGACCGGAAGCCGAGGATGCGCTGCACGCGCTCGGGCAGGGTCTTCACCACTTCGCGGTCCACGAGGAAGGGGTACGCCTCCTCGCCGACCAGGTAGCCGGGGTTGAAGGCGAACGCGAGCCCGCGGCGGTACTGGTCCGTCGTGACATTGGCACCGCCGCCGTGGGCGGTCTTGCCGCTGAAGAACAGCGCGTCACCGGCCTTCATCGTGGCCGGGACGGTCTGCTCCGGGGTGCCGCGGTCCTGGAAGTCCGGCCAGTGATTGCTGCCGGGGATGACGCGGGTGGCGCCGTTCTCCTCGGTGAAGTCGGTCAGCGCGATGAGGAAATTGAGGGTCACCTCCGGGCCGGCGGGACCCATCCCGACGAACGGGAACCAGTTCTCCAGGTCGCGGTGCAGCATCTGGGCACGGTTGCCGGGGCCGATCTCGATGACCTGGGCGGTGGTCATCCAGAACGTCCCGGACTCCTCGAGGAATGTCGCCTCGCACAACGCGTGCACCAGGTCGTGGTCGATCACCTCGTCCCGGAACACCTGACTGTGCGTGACGAGGTTGGTCAGGCGCTTGGTGTTGGCGCCGTGGAACTCGTTGACGATTTCCAGTTCGTGCTTCCCGCCGGGGGCGAGCGCGCCGAGGGGCCCCTCGATCTGGGCGTTGAACCGCGCCACCTGGTCGTCGGTGAGCAGGCCCTCGATGATGACGCCGCCGTCGCGATCGACGATCGCCCGGATCTCGGTGATGTCGGTGGTGTTGCCGACTCGCTGGAGAGTCGCCTCGACAGATGTCATGGTGTTTCCTTTCAGGTGGGGATGTGACGTGGTCAGTTCGTCCTGGTCATCACGTGCTTGATGCGCGTGTACTCCTCGAGCGCGTAGATCGACATGTCCTTGCCGTATCCGGACTGCTTGAAGCCGCCGTGGGGCATCTCCGAGAGGACGGGCATGTGGTCGTTCACCCAGACGCAGCCGAAGTCGAGGTCGCGTGCCGCGCGTGCCGCGTGATGGAGGTTCTGTGTCCAGATCGACGACGCCAGGCCGAACTCCACGTCGTTCGCCCACGCGAAGGCCTGGTCGATATCGGTCGCGCGCTGCACGGTGACGACGGGGCCGAACTGCTCTGCCTGCACGAGGACGTCCGTCTGGCTCGGGTTCGCCACCACAGTCGGTGCGAGGAAGAAGCCGGCGCCGGGCACTGCCTTGCCGCCGGTCAGGACGGTGCCATCGGTCTTGGCGAGGACGTCGAGGATGGACTGCCGGTGTGCGGCCGAGATGAGGGGACCCATGTCGATGTCGCCGCCGGCATGGGGATCGCCGACCCGGATCGCCTGGACGGCGGGGATCAGTGCCTCGAGTAGCCGGTCGTAGATGCCCGGGGTGGCGATCACCCGGCACGCCGCGGTGCAATCCTGGCCGCTGTTGGCGAACCCGGCGGTAACGATGCCCGCGACGACCGCGTCGAGATCGGCATCGTCGAGGACGATGACCGGCGCCTTGCCGCCCAGTTCGAGATGCGTCTGCGCGACGTGGGACGCGGCCACCTCGGCGATGTGCCGCCCGGTGCTGGTGTCGCCGGTCAGCGAGACCAGGCCGATGCGGCGATCCGCGACCAGGTGGTCGCCGAGGTCGGCCGCCGACCCCGACAGCACGTTGAACACACCGGCCGGGAGGATGTCCCGCGCGAGCGCGGCGATGTACAGGGCGGTCAGTGGGGTCTGGCGGGAGGGCTTGAGGATGCTGCAGTTCCCGGCCGCGAGGGCCGGCCCGAACTTCCAGGTCGCCATGAGCAGCGGATAGTTCCACGGCGCGATGCCCGCGACGACGCCGATCGGCTCGCGCCGCACATACGACTCGTAGCCGCGCAGGTACTCGCCGCCCGCGCGACCCTCCATCGTCCGCGCCGCACCCGCGAAGAATCGCAGGTTGTCCACGGCGAAGGGCACCTCGTCGCGGGCGAGCGGCAGTGGCTTGCCGACGTTGCGGGACTCCAGCACCGCGATGTGCTCGGCGTGTTCCTCGATCGCGGACGCCAGGGTCAGGAGCATCTCCGCACGCTCGCCCGGGGTGGTGCGCCGGAACGAGCGGAATGCCTGGGCGGCCGCGGCCACAGCCGCGTCGACATCCTCGTGTCCGCTGGCGGGAACCCGGGCCAGGACTTCGCCGGTCGCGGGTTCCAGGACATCGAGCAGCCGTCCGGATCGGGCGGCGACGAGTTCGCCGTCGATGAGGTTCTTCGCGCTGTAGGCGCTGGGGTCGAGCATGGTGATCTCCCGTCGTCGGATGGGGTGGGGTCGCGTGGGTCCAGACTCAGCCCGGCGGGTGAGCGATCAGCTGTTGCCGGAGCTGGAACTTCTGGATCTTTCCCGTGGCTGTCTTGGGGAGCGTCGCGAACTCGATCCGGTCGGGGATCTTGAACTTCGCGAGGCGATCGCGCAGGTGGGCGCACAAATCGCCGCTGCTCAGCTCCGCGCCGGGGCGGAGGGCGACGAACGCCGCGGGGCGCTCGCCCCAGTGCTCGTGGGGAACACCGACCACCGCGGCTTCGAGGACCGCGGGGTGCTCGAGGATCGCGCGCTCGATCTCGATGGAGCTGATGTTCTCCCCGCCGGAGATGATGAGATCCTTCGCGCGATCGCGGATCTCGATGTATCCGTCGGAATGCCGAACGGCGAGATCCCCGCTCCGGAACCATCCGTCGGGCACCGCCGCCGCGGTGGCCGCCGGGTCGCGGTAGTACTCGGCGGTGACGTTGTTGCCCCGCAGCACGATCTCGCCGATCGTCATCGCGTCGGCGGGCACGTCACGGCCGGCCTCGTCCACCACGCGGACACCGCCGGTCACGATGTTGCCGACGCCCTGACGCGCGTTGAGCCGGTCGCGCTCGGCCTCCGGCGCCGCGTCCCACACGCGATCCCACTCGTTGATCACCGCGGGTCCGTAGGTCTCGGTCATGCCGTACAGGTGGGTGACGTCCAGGCCGCGGGCGCGGGCGCGGGCCAGGAGTGCGGGTGCCGGTGGGGCTCCGCCGGTGGCGACCCAGACCCTCCGGGGCGCGATCGACGCCGAAGAGGCCGAGGTGAGGGTCGAGATGACCGTCGGGGCGGCGCACAGGTGAGTGACACCGGCCTCGTCGATCACCTCCCAGATCGCGTCCGCCTCGACCCTGGGCAGACAGACGTGGGTCGCTCCCGCCGCGGTCACCGCCCAGGTGAAGCACCATCCGTTGCAGTGGAACATGGGCAGAGTCCACAGGTAGACCGAGTTGAGGCTCATGCCCGCGTGGAAGGCCATCGCCACGGACTGCAGGTAGGCGCCGCGGTGGGTGTACACCACGCCCTTGGGCTTTCCGGTGGTCCCGGAGGTGTAGTTGATGGCGATCGGTGCGAGCTCGTCGTGCGGCGAGACGTCCACCGGCGCACCGGAGGACACGATCGCCTCGTACTCCTCACCGCCGGCGACCACCGTCATCGGATTCCCTGCCAGCGCGACAGCCTCCAGCGCGAGGTCGGTCAACGGGTCGGTCGCGATCAGGACCCGTGCCCCACTGTGAACGAGGATGAAGGCGATCTCCGTCGCGCTGAGCCGGGCGTTGAGCGGCACCAGCACGCCTGCGGCATAGGGGACCCCGTAGTGGGCTTCGAGCATTTCGAGGGAGTTGTACGAGAGCACCGCGACCCGATCGCCCGGCCGGACGCCGCGGTCAACGAGAGCGCCGGCGAGGCTGCGACAGCGGGCGTACAGCTCGCGATAGGTGAGAGTGCGCGAGCCGTCGACGACAGCGGTCCGCTCGCCGTGGACGGAGGCTGCGCGGTCGAGGAATCGCACCGGAGTCAGCGCGGAGAACGCGTGTGTCACAGCGGCCCGGCCTCGGTCAGGTGGGCGCTCTTCGACGCGATCCGCGCGACCGGGAGGTCGCCCATGGAGAGGAGCCCGCTGGGAGCGTCGACGACGGCGGTCGCGACATTCACCGCTGCCGCGACAGTGCTCACGAACGACTCGAACCCGACGGGTGAGGACAGCTCGATCACCTGGTCCGCCCCCTCGATGCGGTAGTCGTCGCCCGCGCTCACCGGGTCGCTGCCGTCGAAGAAGCCGAACATGATCTCGAGGTCGATCACCGTTCGACCGCCCACCGTGCCGCGCGCGGCGTGGGTGACGGCCGCGATCTCGCCTGGCTGGATGACGACGTGGTCTCCGGTCCGGACGGTGTCGCTGATGATGCTGGGGGCGACCCGGTCGACGACGATGGCGTCGAGCGACCATTCGAGACCGGCGGCGAGTGCGCTGATGGCCTGCCCGAAGCCGTGATGGCCGACGACCGCTCCGGCCGCCTGCGCACTGTCGAACCGCGCGGGCGTGAGCCCGAGGCCGAACTTGGACAGGATCGCGCCGTAGCGCGACATGTTCGTTCGGCGGCGGATGACGATCCGCTCGACGCGCTGGGTCAGTGTCGTCAGCAGGAGCGGGAGTGTGTCCATCAGGACGCCGGGGTTCGCGCCCGTACCGAGGACGGTGACGTCGTTGGCCTTCGCGGTCTCGTCCAGGCGGCGCGCGATGTCCGGGTGGCTGGACCACGGGTAGGACAATTCTTCACAGAGGCTCATCACGTTGTACGACCGTTCGAGCAACGGCACGAGGGTGTCGGCGACCAGGCCCAGGTCCGAGGTCGTGGCCACGATGGCCAGGTCGGCCGCGGGGAGACGGGAGGGTTCGTCGATGACGATGACCCCGCTCGCGCCGAGGCCGGCGAGGGTACCGAGGTCGGCGCCGACGACGGCGACGTTCCGGTCGGCCGCGCCGACGATCCGCACGTCGGTGCGCCGCAGGAGGGATGCGGCCATGGCGAGCCCGGTGGCGCCGAGGCCGATCATGACGATCGTGTGAGTCAAAGGCTTTGTCCTTCAAGGAGAATGGTTGCCGGGGCCGACGGCTGCTCCTGCGCTCAGGGGATCAGCAACTGGCGCAGCTGGGCGCCGCCGGCGAGATCCGTCAGGGCCTGCGCCGCCTCGTCGAGCGGCCTGCGGGCGGTGATCAGCTCGTCGAGGAGAAGTTCGCCGCTCATGTACAGGTCGACCAGCTTCGGGATGTCGAACTGCGGCCGGATGCTGCCGTAGTTGGAACCGAGGATCCGCGCGTCCATCTCGGCGAGCGCGAGCGGCTCGAAGGAGGCCGTGGCGCCCGCAGCCGGAAGTCCGACGACGACGGCGGCACCGCCCAGGCCGAGTGCGCGGATCGCGGCCTCGGTGGTGCTCACATGCCCGATCGCGTCGAACGCGAAGTCCACCCCGTCGGGCATCAGGTCGCGCAACGCCTCGACCGCGTCCGCACCGTCGAGACCGATCGCGTCGGTGGCGCCGAAGGTCTTCGCGAGCGCGGCCCGTTCGGGGGAGAGATCGACGGCGACGATCCGCTCCGCACCCTGCAGGCGGGCGCCCTGGACGATGTTGAGTCCGACTCCGCCGCAGCCGATCACCGCGACGGTGGATCCGGGCGTCACCTCGGCCGTGTTGACGACAGCACCGACGCCGGTCGCTGCGGCGCACCCCACCAGGGCGATGGCATCGAGTGGCGCGTCGTCGCGGACCTTGATCGCGCCGGTCGCGGGGACGACGACCTCCTCGGCCCAGGAGGACACTCCGAGGTAGTGATTGACGCGCTGTCCACCACGGCTGAGCCGGCTGGTTCCGTCGAGCAGGCTGCCGGTCGCGTTGACGACCGTCGCCACCTGATGGCAGCGGGTCTCCCGCCCGGCGAGGCATGCGCGGCACCTCCCGCAGTAGGGGTTCCACGACAGCACGACGTGGTCGCCCACGGCGAGGTGCGTGACATCCGGGCCGACCTCGGTGATCACACCCGAGCCCTCGTGACCCGGCACCAGGGGCGCGGGGACCTCCCACTCACCCCGGACGAGGTGCAGTTCCGAGTGACACACCCCCGCCGCCGCGATCTCGACGCGGACCTCGTTGCGCAGGGGCGCTGCGAGTTCGACGTCCGCGATCTCGACGGACGCGTCCTTGTGGGTGAACAATGCAGCGCGCATGACTCGACTCCCTTGCTGCGCAATGTGATCGGTGGAATCGCGCACAAGACGTTCCCCAGGGCCGCCAGCGGCTCGGCTGGTTGAAACGTTGTGGCGTGGATCTCACTGTGACGGTTCGGTGGGCGCATCGGCCACAGCATGTTCCAACCATTTGCCCGGAGAGGCGGTGCAGATTGCACTCCGCGCCCATGTCGCCCTGCGGCGTGTGCCGGGAGGGGTGAGATTTCCACCACCGCCCTTCGCAAGACGCTGAGATTCGCTGTGGTGTGCGCCACATCCGGACCGGCAGCCTGGATACCTCAGGACGCGCTCGGCGCAGGAAGGAAGCGAAGGATGAGCAACACAGGACCCCACCCGGAGTACTTCGACGTCGTCATCATCGGCGGTGGGATCTCGGGTATCGGCGCCGCGACGTACATCACCCAGGCGTTCCCCAACAAGAAGGTGGCTCTCCTCGAAGGTCGCGATTCCCTCGGAGGCACATGGGACCTGTTCAGGTATCCCGGCATCCGCTCCGACTCCGATCTGCACACCTTCGCGTACGAGTTCAAGAGCTGGAAGAACGACAACGCGATCGCCGACGCGCCGCTGATCCTCGACTACCTCGCGGAGACCGTCGAGGAGTACGGCCTCGCCGATCGCATGCGCTACCGGCACAAGGTCGTCTCGGCCGCATGGTCCAGCGATGACGCCCACTGGCTGCTCGACGTCGATGTGACGGAGGCCGACGGCACCGTGCGCCGTGAGGTCGTCAAGGCGGGCTGGGTGTTCGGCGCCACCGGCTACTACGACTACGAGCAGGGCTTCACCCCGGATTTCCCGGGCCGCGAGGACTTCACCGGCGACGTCATCCACCCCCAGCACTGGCCCGAAGGCTACGACTACTCAGGGAAAAAGGTCGTCGTGATCGGCAGCGGCGCCACCGCTGTCACCCTGATCCCGTCGATGTTGAAGGGCGACGGCGCCGCCGCGCACGTGACGATGCTGCAGCGCACACCCACCTACATCCTGACCCTGCCGCGAGTGGACGCCCTCAGCCTGAAGCTCACGCGCCTGCTGGGCGAGCGCGGCGGCTACCTGGCCACGCGGTGGAAGAACATCCTCACGGACTGGACCATCGTCGAACTGCTGACCCGGTTCCCCAACGCTTCCCGGCGCTTCATCCGCAGCGTCAACGTGAAGGAACTGCCCGCCGGGTTCGACGTCGACAAGCATTTCAATCCGCCGTACAACCCGTGGGAACAGCGCCTGTGTCTCGCACCCGACGGCGACTTCTTCCGGTCCATCCGCGACGGCGGCGCCTCGGTCGTGACCGACCGGATTCGCCGGTTCACCGCCACCGGGATCGAACTCGCGTCCGGCGAGCACCTGGACGCCGACGTCATCGTCACCGCGACCGGGCTGAACCTGCGCCTCTTCGGCGGTATCGACCTGACGGTGGACGGGCGCCCCGTCGACCTGCCCAACTCCGTGGTGTATCGCGGCATGATGCTCTCCGGCGTGCCCAACTGGATGAACGCGATCGGCTACACCAAGTCGTCCTGGACGCTCAAGATCGGACTGCTCGGCAAGAGCATCGTCGAACTGCTCCGCCACATGGACACCCACGGCTACGACACCGTCGTCGCGCACGCACCCGACGGTGTCGGCACCCGCTCCATGCTCGACCTCGAGTCGGGCTACATGCAGCGCGCCAAGAACGACCTGCCACGCCAGGGCGACGCCGTGCCCTGGAAGATGGAGAACGTCTTTCTCGACGACCGCAGAATGTACCGCGGCTCCGTGATCGATCAGCACCTCCGCTTCAGCTCCCGCCTCGGGCGCGAGCTCGGCGGCCGCACCGTCGCGGAAGAGGCGCTGTCGTGACCGTGATCGCCCAGGCTCCCGCACCCACCCAGGCGCCCGCCGCGCGCAACGTTGTCGAGCGGCTCCAGCGCGCCGCGTTCACCGCCCTCGGCAGGATCCCCGGCGGTCTGCTCCGGCGTCTCGCGCCGCGGGTGGTCAACGCCGACGGTGACGTGATGGCACCCGAGATCGCGCTGCTGCTCGCGGTCTCCGAAGGCGCACCGGACTTCAGCGACGGCACTCCGGAGCGGGCGCGCGCGATCGTCGCGAACGACTCGCGGGTGTTCGCCGACAAGGCGCCCGCGGGCGTGCGTGTCGAGCCGGAGACCGTGATGCCGACCGGCCTGCGCGCGACCCTGTACCGGCCGGCGGTGCCGTCTGATGCGCTGATCCTGTTCCTGCACGGTGGAGGTTTCGTCCTGAGCAGCCGACAGGACTACGACGTGCCCGTCCGCCTGATCGCGGACGGCGCGGGTGTCAACGTGCTCTCGGTCGAGTACGGACTTGCGCCGGAGTCACCGTTCCCCGGACCCGTCGAGGACGCGGTCACCGCCTGGCGGTTCGCCGTCGAGCAGTGCCCCCGGTGGGGGATCGACCCCGCGCGGATCGTGCTGCTCGGTGACAGCGCAGGCGGCAACCTCTGCGCCGTGCTGGCCAATGTCGTGGCGGGCGAACAGATCCGGCCCTTCCTTCAGGTGCTCATGTACCCGGTCGTCGACGCGATCGGGAGATACGCTTCGAGGACGGAGTTCGCCGGCAACGCCGCGCTGACGGCCAAGCAGATCCACTGGCTGACGGAGATGTACCTGCCGGACCGGATGGACGGCCTCGACCCCCGGGTCTCGCCGATGCTCGCGGAGGACCTGTCCGGCGCGCCTCCGACGCTGATCACCGTGGCCGGTTTCGACCCGCTCCGGGACGAGGCACTCGCGTACGCCGCGCGCCTCGAGGACGCCGGAGTGCCGGTGCGCGTCTTCCGGGAGAGCGGCCTCGTGCACGGCTATCTCTCCATGACGCGCATCAGCCCCACTGCCCGCGCCGCGCTCGATCGGGTCGTCGGCGTCATCCGTACCGCACTCGAGGAGCCCCGATGAGCACCACCCGCATGATCCTCGTCCTGCTCGCCGACCTCGCGATGGTCGGGGCCGGCTTCTACTACGGCATCAAGTTGCTCCGCGGCCACCGCAACTTCCTCCTCGGTCTCGAATGGGTCGTGATGGCGGTGTCCGGCGTGAACGTGCTGTACCTCGCCGCGATCGACGTGGACCACGAAAGTCTCAGTTACCACGCCATGGTCTTCTTCGACGCCTTCTCCCGGTCGTTCGGCATGACGGTGATCCTGGTCCTCGGCATGATGGCGGTGACCCACCGATACCGTCCGGCCTGGGTGGTGGAGGCCCTCGCCATCGTGGCAGGCATCGCGGTGGGTCTCGACCGCGCCCTCGAACCCCGGCCGGTGGAACCGAACTGGGCCGTTTTCTATCTGGTGATGAACCTCGCCGCCGCACTGTTCATGTTCGTCTACCTGGTGCCGAAGCTGTGGCGCGCGGGTGACCGCGTCAACGGGACGTGGGTGGCGCTGGGCGCCGCACTCGGCGCCTACGTGGCCGTCGTCTACGACTACTTCCCGATACCCGGCGACGACGCGGATCACACGCTGTTCTACATCATCTCGCTGACCATCTGGGCACTGATGATCGTGACCTTCTCGCGCGGCTACCTCGCCCTCGAACGGCTCGACGCGCGCACGGACGCGCGCACGTCGGGTCCGGCAGCGGCATCGTCCTCCGCTCGGTGATCGAGTACCGAAAAGCCCTGAGCCTGCACGGCTTCTGCAGAAAGGCGCTGGTCGTCCATGGCCCTGGAATCGTCACGGACAGCATTCGAACGAGCTCGCCGCAGCGTCGGCGGCGGGGTGGGGTCGGGCCTGCGCGCCGCGATGCGTCCGCATCCGCTCTTCGTACGAGAGGCGCGGGGCGCGCACCTCTGGGACCTCGACGGCGACCGTTATGTCGACTACGTGATGGCCTGGGGACCACTCGTGCTCGGACACAGCGATCCGCGCATCCTGTCCGCCGTGTCCGAGGCCGCCGCGAAGATGCAGGTCGTCGGCACGGGCCACACCCTCGAATACCTCGCCGCGGAAGCGGTTCTCGACGCCGTGCCGCACGGCGAGCGGCTGCTGTGGAGCAACACCGGCACCGAAGCGGTGCAGGTCGCGCTGCGGCTCGCCCGCGCCGCGACCGGGCGGCGCCGCGTCCTCAAGTTCGCCAAGAGCTATCACGGCTGGCACGACACCGTGTATGCCGGGATGTCCGAGGACGACTGCGATCGACCGGCGCGCCCGGGCAGCAGGGGGCAGTCGCCCAGCGTTCTGGACGATTTGGTCGTGGCGCGTTTCAACGACGTTCCTCTCACCGAGCGTCTCCTGCGCGAGGCCGTCGAACGTGACATCGCGGCGGTGCTCGTCGATCCGGTGATGAGCAACGCCGGTGTCGAGGCGCCCGCGCCGGAGTTCCTGTCCACGTTGCGGAATCTGTGTGACCGTCACGGCGTGGTCCTCGTTTTCGACGAGGTGATCGCCGGGTTCCGGATCGCGCGTGGCGGCGCCGCCGAGAAATACGGTGTGCTCCCGGACCTGTCCGTCTACGGAAAGGCGATGGCCGGAGGTTTCACCCAGAGCGCCGTCGTCGGCCGGGCGGAGCTGATCGACCAGGTGACGAACGGCGTCACCCACGCCGGAACCTTCAACGCCAACCCGATCGCGCTCGCCGCCGTCGAGGCGACGATGCGGGTACTGGCCGACCCCAGCGTCTACGAGGCACTCGAGACGATCTCCGCCGAGTTCGAATCCGCCGTCGGCGCTGTTCTCGATTCGGTTCCCGGCAGCGGCGGCTTCCACCGCGTCGGCTCGCTCCTCCAATACGTTCCGGCGGGCGGGGCCACCGGCCTCCACGGCACCGGCGGGCTCTGGACGACGATCATGGAAGGGATGCTGCGGCGGGGTTTCCTGTTCATGCCCTCCGGCAAGATCTTTCTCAGCGCATCGCACACCACCACCGACATCGAGGCAACGGCCGCGGCACTCTCACACGTCCTTTCGATGCACTGAATCGGCAAGCAGGTGCGCTCACCCGGTGCCCCTCGGCAGGCTCGTGCCGCGCGCTGCGCGCCGACCACGAACGAGCCCTGAGGCCGGTATGCGATTCGCGCCCGCGGTGCGCCGACTCGCCGACTCGCCGACGAATGCTGACGTGGTCGGCACCAGGCCATTCGCACCGAACCCATGCCGTGGCGGCGGCGGAGCCTCGGCTGCATCGCAGAGTCGAGGGTCCGGCTGGACACCATCCCCTTCCAGGCCCGCGGTGTGGCCCAGGGCGATGTGGTCGCGGTGACGGGGACTGGATCATCGGCGGCGGCTCCGGTGACCCGCTGGGCACCGATACCGCGTCGCTCCTGCACATCCGGCACGTGACCGACCTCGACTCCTCGGTCACCGAACTGGCGGCGATGCCGGCGGGCGAGCCGGCCCGGCGCGACGCGCCCACCGACCCGTGGGCCATCGAGGACTTCGTGTACTCCGACGAAGCGGGATAGACGCTCCACCTCGCTCAGAGCGAGCCGGCAGGACGGCCGCCACGAGGACCGGCTCGAACAGCCTGATGGCGGAGTGGAGTGGGTGTCCGCCCCTCGCCGACCCGCTCCTTCGACCTCGGCGCAACGTGTCGCGAGGTCAGTCGCGGTCGGCCTCGGCGGCCTCCTGGAAGTCGGCGATGGCGCGGCCGTTGTCGTCGGCCCAGTGGGTCAGGACATCGATGGGTTCGGACAGGGTCCGGCCGAGGTCGGTCAGGCTGTAGAGCACGTGGCGCGGTGCCTCCGCGTGGCGGTCGACCAGGCCGTATCGCTGGAGTCTGCGCAGGGTCTGGGTCAGGACCTTGCGCGAAAGGCCGCCGCCGATGAGATCGATGAGTTCCCCGTGCCTGCAGGGGCGCCTGCCGAGGGCGAAGAGCACGAGCACGGCCCATTTGTCGGCGAGGATCTCGACCGCCAGCCGGGTGGGGCAGTCGGCGAGAAAGGACGGACCGGCACTGTTCTGCACGGAATTCGAAGGTACCAGGAGGTAACGCGGCGCTCCGTAGCGTCGTCGAGGGCAAGCGCCACAGCACCAGCTACGGAGGAAATCCATGCCACAGGTAGTCGTCTTCGACCGGTTCGGCGGGCCGGAGGTCATGCACGTCGTCGAGGAGCCCGCCGTCGCGCCGGCGGCGGGGGAGGTGCGGGTGCGGATGGAGGCGTTCGCCGTGAATCCGCTCGACCTGATGATGCGGTCCGGCGCCTCGCCCGCGCCGATCACCCTGCCGCACGCCCGGCTCGGCGTGGAAGGCACCGGCACCGTCGACGCGGTGGGGCCGGGGGTCGGCGGGGGCGAGGCGCCGGTGACGCGGTCGTGCTCGCGGCCGTGCCGGACGCGGCCGTCCGGGGCAGCTACGCCGAATACGTGACCCTGCCCGCGGACCGGGTCCTGGCCCGGCCTGCCGGGCTCGGGGTCGCGGAGGCCGCGGCGGTCTGGGTCGCCTTCTCCACCGCCTACGGCGCGCTCGTGGAGAAGGCGGGGATGCGTCCGGGCGACCGGGTGCTCGTGACCGCCGCGTCGGGGTGCGTGGGTCGCGCCGCGATGCAGGTCGCCCGCCGGCTCGGGGCCGTGCCGATCGCGGTCACGCGTGACGGCCGCAAACGCGCGGAACTGCTCGCCGCCGGCGCGGCCGAGGTGGTGACCGCCGACTCGTCCCCGGTCGCCGAGGCCGTGCGCGCCCACACCGGCGGGGCCGGCGCCGACATCGTCCTCGACCTCGTCGGCGGCCCCGGCCTGCGCGATCTGGCGGCGGCGGCCCGACCGGGCGCGACGCTGGTCACCGCGGGCTTCCTCGACCCACGGCCCGCCTCGATCCCGGCGGGCACCCCGCTCACGATCCACGGCTACCGCAGCTTCGAGCACACCCTCGACCCCGCGGTGGTCGCCCGCATGGCGGCGTTCCTGAACGCGGGGTTGCGCCACGGGGCGATCCGGCCGGTGGTCGGCGAGACCCTGTCCTTCGGTGAGGTGGTCGAGGCGCATCGGCGCGTCGAACAGGGGCGGCACGCGGGGAAGATCGTCGTCATGATCTGAGAGAGGTCGCGTGCCGGCCGGGTCGGCGCCGGACGCGGCTCCTGCGGCGTCGCGGGTGCTGGTCGGGTCTCGGGTCGGTGACGAGAAACTGTTTCCGACGGCGCTCTGTGAGCGTAAAGCTCCGCAGCGCAAGAGGATTCGCTTCATGACCACGGATGCTCGGCGAGGGCGCCTCGTACCCGCGACGGCGGTGGTGCTTCCGGTCGGCCTGATCGACAGTGTGATGGGCGCCTCCGTGTGCCACGGCGCCGCTGGTCAGCGAGCACGACGGACGCCCTGACGGGCGGGGGAGGCCGGATCTCGCCGCCGGCGGGTGATTCACCGTCCCGGACCGGGGTAGGTCGCCCCGCGAGGGACGACACGAGCTCCCGGCCGAGGCGCACACCCGGCCGGGAACCGTCGCCGGGCACACCGTCCCCCCGTCCGCGTCCGGCGACCCGCGGCCGCCGGGGCCGGGACCGGAGTTCTGGTTCCAGGACGCACCTCCCGCCCCGGTGGTACGCCGAATCTTCTGCCGCGCAATTCGTTTCGTCGCCCTGCGACTGATTGACGCCCGAGTGCGCGGCTATTCGAACCGCGAACGGCTCAACGCCTTCGGCGTTCCGAGCCGGGGAGTCGAGTCGAAGGAGGGGCGATGTCCTCGATCGTGAGTCCGCCGAGGTGGGCGGTGCGAGCCGGAACCGGGGACCGTGAGCGACGGCCGCTGACGGTGGTGGAACTGCTCACCGGTGCGATGGTCCTCGCCGCGGCGGGGCTCGGGGTGGCCGGGCCGCTGCTGGCGGGGGTGTGGATGCGCTACGCGGGCGCGGCGGAGGACACGGCGAGCACGGTCTCGCTGCTCCTGGCGGCCACGGCGGTGATCTCCTGCCTGCTCGCCGCCGCTGCCCTGGCGAGGACGGGGTGGCGGCGGCGCACCGGCACCCGTGGCCGGTCGGCGCCGGGCGGGTGAGCCCTGTTCCCGGGGCTGTGCCGCGCCCCGACCGTGGTCGGGGTTCCACGTAACGTGCATCGTTCTCACACGGTGGGGTGGTTGCGGCGGCGCGCTTCGCGGTTATCGCAACTCGGTCCGCTCCCGGCCGAAGAGCACCGAATCGCGGGGTTCGCCCCGGAATACGAGGTGCGATCGCAGCACGGCCTCGCGAGTGAACCCGCACCGTTCGGCGACGCGCTGGGACGCGAGATTGTCGGGCGCGCAGGTGACCTCGAGGCGTGCCAGCGCCAGATCGACGAAAGCCCACTCCGCCAGGAGCGCGACGGTGCGCGTGGCGAGGCCACGTCCACGGGCAGACGCCGCGAGCCAGTAGCCGACAGCCGCTCGGCGGTCCGCGGCGGAGACGTCGTAGAGCGAGCACCCACCCAGTACTCGGTCGGGGTCGGGCGCGTCGACGATCGCGAACGCGATCTCCTCACCACGCGACCGGGCCGCTTCCTCGACGGCGAAACGTGTTCTCACGTGATCTTCGGTGAATGCCCCGACCAGCGGCCAGGAGAATCGCAGGCACAGTGGATCGTCGAACCCGGCGAATCGCTGTGGGATATCGGTGAGCCGCCATGCGCGCAGGGCGACGACGCCGTCGCTCAACGGCGAAGGGGGATGGATCAAGGCGGGCATCGTGCCTGCTTCCCTGGGATCTCGACGGCCCGCGCAGGGCAAGAGAAGACTATCGCAGTGCCTGCGACGACCCGCGCCGCGAGGCCTGCCCCGACGATCTGGAGGGCGCTTCGGGATCGGATCGGGCCACCACAGGCATCACCTACCCGTCGGGGACGTGAGTTCGTTCACCGAGCCGTTCGTGCCAGGCACGTCGGTCCGAGTAGAAATCGGCCGCCCGGGAACTGCCTCAGTGGGCCCGCCGGTGTCGTCGGTGAGGTCCGGCCGACGACGACCAGGAGGTCCCATGCTCGATTCCGCCGGTGATGTGCGGGCGTTCGACGCCCGCGTGGCGGACGCCGAAATCGATGATCTGCGTGCCCGGTTGGGCGCGGCGCGATTCCCCGAGGCCGAGACGGTCGGTGCCATCGGGCCGGGCGCGGCCCGGTGGGGGCAGGGCGTGCCGCTGGCCGACCTGGTCGATCTGGTGGACTACTGGCGCACCGGGTACGACTGGCGGTCGTTCGAGGCGCGGCTCGGCGACATCGGCCAGTTCCGGACGAGCATCGACGGGCTCGGCATCCACTTCCTGCACCGCAGATCGGCGCGCGCGGACGCCACGCCGCTGCTGCTGACGCACGGCTGGCCCGACAGCGTCGTCCGGTTCGTCGACGTGGTGGCGGAGCTGGCCGACCCGCGGGACGCGGACGCGCCCGCCTTCCACGTCGTGGTGCCGTCGCTGCCGGGATTCGGATTCAGCGACAAGCCCGCCGCCACCGGGTGGGGCACGGAGCGGATCGCCGCCGCATGGGTCGCGCTGATGGCACGGCTCGGCTACGGCGAATTCCTCGCGCACGGCGGCGACTGGGGCGGCAACATCACCACCGTGCTCGGCGGGCGGTTCCCGGAGCACGTCCTCGGCATCCACACCACCTTCGCCGAGGCACCGCCCGGCCTGTCGACCGAGGGGCTCACGGACGCCGAGCGCGCCTGGGTGCGGGAGACCCGCGACTTCTGGCGATATCGCGCGGCCTACGCCGAGCAGCAGGCGACTCGGCCGCAGACGATCGGCTACGCGCTGGTGGATTCGCCGGTCGGGTTGCTCGCCTGGATCCTCGACAAGTTCGCCGAGTGGAGCGACACCGACGACAGCCCGTTCGAGACCATCTCCCGCGACCGCCTTCTCGACGACGTGAGCCTGTACTGGTTCACCCGGACCGGGGCGTCGGCGGCCCGGATCTACCACGAGAGCCACAATTCGCTCGATCCCGCGCTGCGGGTCGACGTCCCGGCGGCGCTGACGATGTATCCCCGCGATGTCGAGAAGTGCCCGCGTCCCTGGGCACGGGAGCGCTACCGGCGGATCGTCCGGTGGACGACTCCGGCGCGCGGCGGGCACTTCCCGTCGCTGGAGGTCCCCGAGTACTTCGTCGAGGACCTGCGCGCGGGCCTGTCGGCGGTCCTGGCCGAGGCGGTCAGAACCCCAGATCGCGGCCGATGATCTCCTTCATGATCTCGTTCGAGCCGGCCCAGATCTTGGTCACGCGCGCGTCCATCCACGCCCGGGCGACGCGGTATTCGCGCATGTAGCCGTAGCCGCCGTGCAGCTGGACACAGTGGTCGAGGACTTCGTTCTGGACCTGGGCGGCCCACCACTTGGCCTTGGCGGCGTCAACCGAGGAGAGCTTGCCCTCGGCGTGTTCGGCGACCGCGGCGTCGACGAAGGCCTGGGCGACCTCGATCTTGGTGACCAGCTCGGCGAGCAGGAACTTGTTGTGCTGGAAGGAGCCGATCGCCGCGCCGAAGGCCTTGCGCTCCTTGGTGTAGTCGATGGTCTCGGCGAGGATCTGTTTGGCGTGGGCGACGTTGGCGACCGCGGCGCCGATGCGTTCCTGGGGCAGGCGTTCCATCATGTGCACGAAGCCGCGGTCCTGATCGCCGAGGAGCGCCTCGGCGGGCAGGCGGACGTTGTCGAAGAACAGCTCGGCGGTGTCGGCCTCGGGCTGGCCGACCTTGTCGAGCTTGCGGCCGCGCTGGAAACCGGGCAGGGACACGTCGACCAGGAACAGGCTGATGCCCTTGGCGCGCTTGCCGGGGCTGGTGCGGGCGGCGACCACGACCACGTCGGCGGTGAACCCGTTGGTGATGAAGGTCTTGCCGCCGTTGAGGATCCAGTCCGAGCCGTCGCGCACGGCGGTGGATTCCAGGGCGGCCAGGTCCGAACCGGCCGAGGGTTCGGTCATGCCGATGGCCGAGACGACCTCGCCGGTGGCGAAACGGGGCAGCCACTCCTGCTTGACGTTGTCCGAGGCCAGATCGACGAGATAGGGCACGACGACGTCGAAATGGATGCTCATGCTCGACGCCAGCGCCATGTTGACCGCGGCGAACTCCTCGATGGCCGCGGCGTTGAAACGGTAGTCGCCTGCTTCACCGCCGCCGTAGGTCTCGGGGATCTCGAGGCCGAGCACGCCCTGCTTGCCTGCGGCGCGCCACACCTCCCGCGCGATGAGCTTGTTCTCGGCGAAGGAGTCGGCGTGGGGGAGGACCTCGCGGGTGATCCAGTCGTGCACCGAGCGGCGGAAGTCGTCGTGATCGGCGGTGAAAACGGAACGCTGCATTACCGCATTGTGCGGATCGGCTGCGGATCAATCAATCGGCGGCACCGGCGGCGGCACGCAGCGCGGCGCGGGCCGCGGCGACGATCGGGTGCGCGCCGGTGCCTCGCCGATAGGCCAGGCCGAGGTGGCGGCGGGTCGGCAGCGCGGTGAGCGCGACGCCGGCGGGCGGGCCGTCCAGCGCGGCCTCCGGCACGATCGCCACCCCCTGTCCGGCCGCGACCAGGGCCAGGACGGTGCCGAAATCGTCCGCGTGATGGCGGATGCGCGGGGTGAATCCGGCCGCCTGGCAGGTGCGGACGGTCATGGTGTGGCAGAGCGTGCCGGGGGTGCCCGCGATCCAGGGCGCCTCCCGGTGTGCGGGCAGGGACTCGATGGTGGCGGGCGCGGCGGTTGCGGCCACCTCGCCGCGGGCGGGCGCGGCCAGGTAGAGGGTCTCGGTGCCGAGGGAGTCGATGTCGAGCCCGGGGTCGGCCGCGGCGGGGACGTAGTCGTACTCGTGGGTCAGCGCCACGTCGAGGCTGTCGGCGCGCAGGGCGGAGGCGACGTCGGCCGGGTCGGTCTCGATGACGGCGAGTTCGAGCGCGGGATGGGCGGTGGCGAGGGTGACCAGGGCGGGGGAGACCAGCGTGCGGGCGGCGGTCGGGTACGCGCCGATGCGCAGGGAGCCGGTCAGCTGGGCGCGGGCGGCGGCCAGCTCGGCCTCGGCCTGGGCCAGCACGGCGAGGACCCGCTCGGTGTGCGCGACCAGGGTCCGGGCGGCCGGGGTCAGCGCGACGCGGCGGCCGGTGCGCTCGAGCAGGGGCACGCCCGCCTCGCGTTCCAGGGCGGCCAGCTGCTGCGACACCGCCGAGGCGGTGTAGTTCACGGCCTCGGCGGCCGCGGCGATCGTGCCGTGATGGGCCAGTTCGCGCAGCAGGCGCAGGCGCCGGACATCGAGCATAAGAACAGCTTACGATCCACGGAAGCAACGTGAACTGGATCTGTCGTGACTCGCGCCCGACGATGGGGACATGACCGATCTGCAGGGACTGTTCGTCCCCCTCGTCACCCCGTTCGGCCCGGGCGGCGAGGTCGCCGCCGACGCGCTCGAAGCCCTCGCCCACACGGTGCTGACCGACGGGGCCCGTGGCCTGGTCGCGCTGGGCACGACCGGGGAGCCTGCCACGCTGACGCCCGGCGAGCGCGCGCTCGTCCTCGAGGTGTGCGCCCGGGTGTGCGCCGAGCGCGGGGCGCCGCTGATCGTCGGCGCCGGGTCCAACGCCACCGCCGACACGCGGGCCGGGCTCGCGGCGCTGCCCCGCACGGCCACGGCCGCGCTGGTCCCCGTGCCCTACTATCTGCGGCCGAGTGCCGACGGGGTGGTGGCGCACTTCACCGAACTCGCCGCCGCGAGCCGCGTGCCGCTGCTGATCTACAACATCCCCTATCGCACCGCCTGCGTGCTGGACGCCGACACCCTCGTGCGCCTGGCCGCGATCCCGAACATCGCCGGCTTCAAGCATTCCGTCGGCGGGGTCGACGCGACCACCGTCGAGTTGCTCGCGCGCGTGGGGGACCGCAGCACCGTCCTGGCCGGAGACGACCGCTTCGCGCCCGCCCTGCTCGCGCTCGGCGGCCACGGCGGGATCCTCGCCGCCGCCCACGTCGCCACCGCCGAGTACGCCGCGCTCGTCGAGGCGTGGCGGGCGGGCGACCTCGGCCGGGCCCGCGCCCTGGGCAACGCGCTCGACGCCGTGGCTGACGCGCTGTTCGCCGAACCCAATCCGGCCGTGGCCAAGGCCGTGCTCGCGGCGCAGGGGCGCATCCCCACCCCCGGCCTGCGGCTGCCGCTGCTGCCCGCCTCGGCCACGGCGACCGAACGCGCGCTGTCCGCGCTCGACCGGCTGCGCACCGCCACGGTGCCCGCCCCGCGGTGACGGCCGCCGCGGGGTCCCACTTGCGGCGACCGCCGCGATGGGGCCGTCCGGCAGCCGAGCGCCGCGGATGGTGTGCAGTCGATGCGAGATGGCAGCGAGTGCAGAAAGATTCAGGTCAGTGTGATCCGCCCGCCGGGCCCGGACAGCTCCGCGGTCAGGCTCGCCGAGGTTCCCCGCGCGACCGGCAACCGCGCACCCAGTGCGTCGAGCGCGGCCGCGGCCCTCTCGGGGTCGGGATGGGTGGCGGTGAACGAGACCAGGTCGACCGTGGGCAGCGCGGCCGACGGATGCGGCGAGTCCAGCCAATCGATGAGGTACGGCACGACCGCGACCCCGGAGGTGTCGGCGGGGGTGGCCAGTTCCCAGCACAGCTCGACGCCCTCGGGAGTGGTGCGGCCCAGAGGGCGCGGGTCGCCGGGGTCGTGCCCGGCGGCACGGGCCTTCTCGACGGCCGCGGCCAGGCCGTCGACGCGCACCAGCCACGCCGACAGGCGTGGGGCGTCGAGGGTGTCGAGTCCGAACGGACGCGGTGCGGCCGGTGTGGGCGCCCCGGTGTCGATCCCGATGACCTCGAGGTAGCCGCCCTCGGCGAGGCCGAGCAGGTGGTTGCGCGTGCCGATGCCGTCGTGGCGGCCGCCTGCCACGGGCGCCACGCCCAGCGCGGCGGTCAGGGCGGCCACGGTGGCGGAGAGGTCCGGCGTGGCCACTACCAAATGGTCCAGGGTGCTCATCCGCCGCACGGTAATCCGGCAAATCCGGCCGATCACGGGTCCGGCTCAGGATGACGGAAAAATTCGGCTGGTCATCCCGTCGCAAAGATGCCAGGCTTAACCGGTGACGAAACCTCCGGATATTCAGGACTCCAAGGCTCCTGACTCCGCCTCAGACAAGCTGGACGCTGCCGTGTTCAAGGTGGCGGGCGTGGTCGTGCTCGGCGCGGTGATGTCGATCCTCGACGTCACCGTGGTGACCGTGGCGATCCCGACCTTCATCAAGGACTTCGACACCACCGTCGAGATCGCCGCCTGGACCATGACCGCCTACACCCTGGCCCTGGCCTCGGTGATCCCGCTGACCGGCTGGGCGGCCGACCGGTTCGGCACCAAACGCCTCTACATGCTGGCACTGACCTTCTTCATCATCGGCTCGATGCTGTGCTCGTACGCGTGGAACATCGAGTCGCTCATCGCGTTCCGCGTGGTGCAGGGCCTCGGCGGCGGCATGCTCATGCCGCTCGGCATGACGATCATGACCCATGCGGCGGGCCCGCAGCGCATCGGCCGCGTCATGGCCGTCCTCGGGGTGCCCATGCTGCTCGGCCCGATCTGCGGCCCGATCCTGGGCGGCTGGCTCATCGACGCCTACAGCTGGCACTGGATCTTCCGCATCAACCTGCCGCTGGGCCTGATCGCCCTGGCGCTGGCCTGGATCGTGTTCGAGGCCGACAAGCCCAAGCCCTCGGAGTCCTTCGACTTCATCGGCATGCTGCTGGCCTCGCCCGGCCTGGCGCTGTTCCTGTTCGGCGTCTCCTCCATCCCGGAGGAGGGCACGGTGTTCGCCGCCCGGGTGCTGATCCCGGCGATCGTGGGCGCGGGCCTGCTGGTGGCCTTCGTGTTCCACGCCCTGCGCACCGAACACCCGCTCATCGACCTGCGGTTGTTCGAGAACAAATCGTTGCGCTCGGCGGTGCTGACCATGTCGACCTTCGCGATCGCGTTCTTCGGCGCGGGCCTGCTGCTGCCCAGCTACCTGCAGCAGGTGCGCGGCGAGTCGTCGCTGGATTCGGGCCTGCTCATGGCCCCGCAGGGCATCGGCGCGATGCTGACCATGCCGATCGCGGGCTACCTGGTCGACAAGATCGGCCCGGGCAAGGTGGTCATGTTCGGTATCAGCGTCATGACCGTCTCGCTGACCGTGTTCACCCAGCTCGAGGCCGACACCTCCTACCTGCTGCTGGGCGGCGCGCTGTTCGTGATGGGTCTCGGCATGGGCTGCACCATGATGCCGGTGATGACCGCGGCCATCCAGACGCTGACCCACGCGCAGGTGGCGCGCGGCTCGACGCTGATGAACATCGTCAACCAGACCGCGGCCTCCATCGGCACCGCGATCATGTCGGTGGTGCTGGCCGGCCAGCTGACCGACGCGGCCAAGATCGGCATCGCGTCCAACATCACCCCCGAGCTCGTGGCCGGTGTCCCGCAGCCGGTGATCGACGCCGGGCTCGACCAGGCGGCCGACGCGTTCAGCAACACCTATCTGGTGGCGGTCATCCTGGCCGCGCTGACGCTGATCCCGGCGTTCTTCCTGCCGCGCAGCAAGCCGGCCGCGCCGGTCGACCCCGAGGCGATGATCGCGCACTGACCCCGCGCAGCACGAAGCCCGGGCCGGCACGCCGGCCCGGGCTTCGCTGTTTCAGCGCCGCTGCGCGGCGATCTCGTGCAGGACCGCGACCATCCGGTCGATCTCGGCGGGGGTGTTGTAGAAGGCGAACGACGGCCGCACCGTCGCCTCCACACCGAGCCTGCGCAGGATCGGCTGGGCGCAGTGGTGCCCGGCGCGCACGGCGATACCGCGCTGGTCCAGCGCCTTGCCCACCTCGACCGGATCGCACCCGTCGAGCACGAACGACAGCACGGCCGCCTTCTCGGCCGCGGTGCCGACGAGGCGGACCCCCGGCACGGTTGCGACCCGTGGCGTCGCGTAGTCGAGCAGCTCGTGTTCGTAGCGGCCGATGGCCGCCATGCCGATCCGCTCGACGTACTCGATCGCCGCGGCCAGGCCCACCGCGTCGGCGATGTTGCCCGTGCCCGCCTCGAACCGCGCGGGAGCGGGCTGGAACAACGAACGTTCCAGCGTCACATCGCTGATCATGTTGCCGCCGCCCTGCCACGGCGGCAGGTCGGCCAGCGCCTCCGGACGGCCGTGCACCGCGCCGATTCCCGTCGGCCCGAACAGCTTGTGCCCGGAGAACACGAAGAAGTCGGCCCCGATCTCGCGGACATCGATCGGGGTGTGCGGCACCGACTGCGCGCCGTCGACCAGTACCGTCGCCCCGGCCCGTTTCGCCGCGGCGGTGATCTCCCGGACCGGGGTGATCGTGCCGAGGGCGTTGGAGACATGGGTGACGGCGACCAGTTTCGTGCGATCCGAGAGCAGCCTGTCGAGCTCGCCGAGCAGCAGCGTGCCGCTGTCGTCGACCGGGATCACCCGCAGCCGCGCGCCCTTCTCCTGGGCGAGCAGCTGCCAGGGCACGATGTTGGCGTGGTGCTCGAGGTGCGAGATCAGGATCTCGTCGCCGGGCCCGATATGGGTACGGCCCCAGGTCTGGGCGATCAGGTTGATGCCCTCGGTGGCGCCGCGCACGAACACGATCTCCTCCGCCGACCCCGCGCCGAGGAAGCGGGCGACGGTGTCGCGCGCGTGCTCGTAGGCGTCGGTGGACCGGGCGGCCAGGGTGTGCGCCGCGCGGTGGATGTTGGAGTTCTCGTGGGCGTAGAACGCGGCGAGCCGGTCGATCACCGCGCGGGGTTTCTGCGTGGTGGCCGCGTTGTCGAACCAGACCAGCGGATGGCCGTTGACCTGTTCGGCCAGGATCGGGAAATCGGCGCGCACGGCGTGCACGTCGAACGGTGGGAGCGGGGCGACGCCGCCCGCCGCGCCGTCCAGGAAGTAGAACGACGGTCCACCCGGTGCCGTGGCGGCGCCGGGGGAGCGCGGCGGCGAGAGCACCGAGCGCAGCGACGGCAGCGCCGCCAGGAACGGATCGGTGTGCACCGCACCGGGATCCACCGCCGGCCGGCGCGGCACCGAGGTCGGTACCGCCATCGGTGTGTCCGCGGCCCAGCCCGGCACCCGCGGCAGCCCGGTGGCGCCGCCGGGCGGGACCGCGCCGGTGTACCCGCCGCCCCGGTCGGGCAGGGGAGCGGGCACGACCCGCGCCGGGTCCGGCGTCGGCGCCGCAGGGCGACCCGACGCGCCGATCGGGCCCGGCGCACCGCTGGGCAGGGCGGCGAAGAACTCGCCGGCCAGCCGGTTCAGGGTCGCCTCGTCGGGCAGCATCCCGGCGGCCCCGGTCGGCTCAGCGCCGGTAGGTCGGGGCGTAGTCATGGAACTTGTCCACCTCCGCTCCGTCGAGCACCGCGGTCGCGTCGTCGGTCAGGATCGCCAGCGAGCAGTACAGCGACACCAGATACGACGCGATCGCGCTGCGATCGATACCCATGAACTTCACCGACAGACCCGGGCCCTGCTCACCCGCCAGACCCGGCTGGTAGAGCCCGACCACGCCCTGTCGGGACTCGCCGGTGCGGATGAGCAGGAACTTGGTCTTCCCGTCGGCCACGGGCACCTTGTCCGAGGGGATGATCGGGATGCCCCGCCAGGTGATGAACTGCGAACCGAAGAGGCTGACGGTCGCCGGGGGCACCCCACGGCGGGTACATTCGCGGCCGAAGGCGGCCACCCCGAGCGGGTGGGTCAGGAAGAAGCCGGGCTCCTTCCAGACCTTGGTGATGAGGTTGTCCAGGTCGTCCGGGGTCGGGGGCCCGGCGATCGTCGACAGGCGCTGCTTGTCGGCGGTGTTGGCGATCAGCCCGTATTCGGGGCTGTTGATGAGCTCGCCCTCCTGGTGCTCCTTGATCGCCTCGATGGTCAGCCGCAGCTGCTGGGCGATCTGGTCGTGCGGGCTCGAGTAGAGGTCCGAGACCCGCGTGTGCACGTCGAGGATGGTGTTGACCGCCTTGAGGCGGTACTCGCGGGGATCCTTCTCGTAGTCGATGAAGGTCTCCGGCAGCGGCGACTCGTCGAAATTGTCGCACTGGATGTCCACGGTCTGTTCGTGGGTGACGCGGTTGCGCCGGTAGATGCCGGCCTCCACCGGCACCCAGTCCAGCAGATGCACCAGCCACCGGGGCGTGATGGATTCCATCTGCGGAACGGTCTTGGTGGCATTGGCCAGAGTGCGTGCGGCGACATCGCCGAGCGCGACGGGCTGTGGAGCGGGCTGAGACATCGAACCACCTTTACGCGAGAGGCAAATCGACGGTTACCGAGGCCGTCAGCCTAATCGCGGGGGTGCGAGCTGTCGTCGCGAGGTGTGACGAACAGCCTCCGCACCGCGTGAACGCTGTGTGAACGGGTGGCGCGGAGGCTGTTTCGTGTGCTCAGGCGTAGCGGGCGACGAACTGGTCGAGCGAGCGTTCGACGTCGCCGCGGATGGCCTTGGCAACCGCCGAGCCGATCGGGCCGAACAGCGGTGCGCCGCCGAGATCGACGTCGAGCACCACCTCCGAACCGGGGCCCTTCGGCTTCACCTGCAACCCGAGCCCGATCTTGGTGCCGCCGATTCCCGCGCCCGAGAGCAGCATCTCCGCGGGCGGGTTGCTGCGTTTGATGGTCCACGTGACGCGATTGCGCATGCCCTTGACCTTGGCGACGCCGACGACGACCGTCCCCGGGGTGAGCTCGGTCGGCAGTTCGCTGCGCCACCCGTCGTGGATGGTCAGCCAGGTGCCCAGCTCGGACAGGTTCGACGCGTGCTCCCACGTCTTCTCGGGAGGCAGTGGGACGTCGACGGAGAGTTTGAGTTTCGCCACGCCGCGATGGTATCCGGTACCGACGGTTCCGACGCGCCCCGGTCGGTCCGGAGACGATCTTGCCGGAGGCGGCCCGATCCCGGCCCGCGTGCCGGATTTGCTGCTAGGGTGTGCGAGTCGCCGGGCAGCGGGACGGATCGTGGTGTGTCACAACCCTCGTGGCCGTTCGCGCCGGGCGAGTGCCTCCCGGGCGGGCCGGGCAGGGCCTATCGGTCAGGGCGCGGAATGACCGGCGATGATGAAAGAGTAGATGAATCCAGTGATCGCCGTGCTGCTCTGCAGTATCGGAGCCGTGCTGTTACTCGTGGCGGTCGGGGTGGCCGTGCTCGCCATGCGCAACGAGCGCCAGCAGCGCCTGCGAACCGATGCGATCGTCCGTGAGCGGGCGGCCTGCGACGATGCCCTCCGTCAGCTGGCGGAGGTGACCATCCCCGCCATCGGCGACGCGGTGCGCCGGGGCGAGCCGCCCACCGCCGCGGTGGAAGTGCCCGCGAGCATGCGGGACTCGCAGTTCGCCCAGCTGCTGCAGTGGATCGCGGGCACCTACGCCGACGACCTCGCGCGCATGCGCGGCGAGACCGCCGCGACCGTCGAGCACATCGCCGCCGAACGGACCGCCGCCCAGGTGCACGCCGCCGAGCAGGCCGTGCGCGCCGAGATCGGCGACGGGGCGCGCACCGCGACCAGCGCGGCCGTGCGGTCCTTCGGCACCTCGGTGGTCAGCCTCGGCGCCGACGTGAGCCAGGTGGTCAGCACCGCGCTGCGCGAGCACCGCAACGACGAGGTCTACGGCACGCTGACCCGCATCGATCACACCGTGCAGCAGATGATCCGCCAGGCGCAGTCCTACGTGATCATCTCCGGTGGCCTGCCCGGACGCCGCTGGCCGCAGCAGTCGCTGACCGACCTCATCGGCGGTGCCACCGGCCGCGTGCGTGACTACCTGCGGGTGCGCGCGGGCCAGTGCGAACGCGTGGTCATCAGCCGGGCCGTGGAACCCCTCGTGCACACCATGGCCACCCTGCTCGACAACGCGCTGCGCTACTCGCCGCCCGCCTCGTTCGTGGACGTCACGTTCCAGGAGGGCCACCACGGGGTCACCGTCATCATCGACGACGCGGGCGTGCGGATGAGCCCCGAGCAGCTCGAGGACGCCCGCCAGATCCTCACCGGCGAACGTCCCGTCGACATCCACGATCTGGGCCCCTCTCCCAAGGTCGGCTTCCCCGGCGTGGCCGCGCTGGCCCGCCGCTACGGCTTCTCGGTGCACATCGACGGCCCCAACATCTACGGCGGCATGCGGGCGATGGTCTACATCCCCGAGTCGCTGCTGGTCAACGGCGACGACCTGCGCGTGCCGGAGGTGGAGGGCGAATTGTATTCGCCGCCACCGGCCCCGGTGCCGACCTCCGCGCCCGCGCCCGCCGCGCCCCGGCCGATCGCGGCGCCCGCGGCGCCCGCGGTGGTCACCGCGCTGCCGGTGCCCGAGCCCGAGGCCGCGGTGCACGAGATCACCGAGGGCGGCCTGCCCAAGCGCAGGCGCCGCGCGGTGGCACCGGTGGCCGGCGCGACCTCGGGCCCGCACACCGAACCCGGGCCAGCCCGGGCCGACCTCGCCGCTGCCTGGCACAGCGGCTCCCGAAGTGGCCGCGCGGCCGCGGCGCAGCGATCGACGGAAGGGAAGCGCTCCTGATGAGCACACCAGTGGCAGACAGCACGAACCGGCTCGCGTGGTTGCTCGAGGACCTCGAGATCGCGGGTGTGCGTTTCGCTGTGCTGCTGTCCGAGGACGGCCTGCGCATCGCCCACTCGCGCGGCATCACCAAGGACGACGCCGAGCGCTTCGCCGCCGCGGCCTCGGGCCTGCGTTCGCTGGGCAAGGCGCTCGGGGAATTCTGCGGCGGACCCGGAAACGTCGTGCGCCAGAACATGACCGAGTACGACGACGGGATGATCATGATCACCGCGGCGGGCCAGGGCGCGCTGCTCGGCGTCTCGACCACCCCCGATGTCGACGTCGCGCTCGTCGCGCACCGCATGAACGAGCTCGCGGGCCGCGTCGGCCGCGAGATCGGCAGCGCACCCCGCCGGGGCGGGGTGCAGTGAACCGGGGCCGACGCGATCCGGACCTGGTCCGGGCGTATGTGCGCACCGGCGGGCGCGTGCGCGCCAGCCGGGAACTGGACCTGGTCACCCTGGTCCGCGCCACCGGCGACGCGGTGCCCGGGCTGCGGCCCGACGCCCGCCGCGTGCTGATGCTGTGCAGCCGCCGCGGCGCGCTGTCGATCGCCGAACTGTCGGCCTATCTGGACCTACCCGCGTCCGTGGTCAAGATCGTGGTCTCCGACCTGCTCGACGGCGGTCATCTGTTCTGTCCCACCCCGGCCGAGGTCAAGCCGGAACTGGCACTGCTCGAGGAGGTGCTCGATGGGCTCCGCGCTCTCGCCGGCTGAGATCGACTACGTACCCGAAACCGTGACCCGCTCGGTGAAGATCCTGGTCGCGGGCAACTTCGGGGTGGGCAAGACGACCTTCGTCGGCAGCGTGTCCGAGATCCGGCCGCTGCGCACCGAGGAAACCATCACCGAGGCCAGCGTCGGCGTCGACGACCTGGCCGGGCTGGGCACCAAGACCCAGACCACCGTCGCGATGGACTTCGGCCGCATCACGCTCAATCCGCAACTGGCCCTGTACCTCTTCGGCACCCCCGGCCAGCAGCGCTTCGTGCCGCTGTGGGAGGAACTGGCCCGCGGCGCGCTCGGCGCGCTGGTGCTGGTGGACACGCGCCGGATCGAGAAGGCCGACGAGGTGCTCTCGGTGCTCGAGGAGCGCGGCGTGCCCTACGCCGTGGCGGTCAACGAGTTCGAGGGCTTCCGCCAGTACCCCCTGGAAGAGGTGCGCGACGCGCTGGACCTGGCGCCGGACACCCCGATGGTCTCGGTGGACGCCCGCCGCCGCGACCACTGCATGCGCGCGCTGATCACGCTGGTGGAGTACCTGTTCCAGCGACAGCGGGAGCTGCGCGCATGACCATGACCTGGCAGCAGACCGAGCGGGTCTCGATGTACTCCGAGGAGTTCGCCGCCGATCCGCAGGCCGCCTACCGCGAGATGCGCCGCCGCTTCGGCTCGCTCGTCCCGGTCGACCTGGCCCCCGGCGTGCCCGCGACGCTGGTGATCGGCTATCACACCGCGGTCCGGATCCTCAACGATCCCGACCACTTCCCGGCCGATCCGCGCATGTGGCAGCGCAACATCCCGCCGGACTGCCCGGTGCTGCCCATGCTGACCTTCCGCCCGACCGCGCTGCGCACCACCGGCGCCGAGCACACCCGCTACCGCCAGGCCGCGGTCTCGGGCCTGGCGGCGATCGACCTGTACGCGATGCACACCACCGTCGAGCACATCGCGGTGCCGCTGATCAACAGCTTCTGCACCGCGGGCAGCGCGGATCTGCTGAGCCAGTACGCCTTCCCGCTGGTGTTCGCGGCGATGAACTCCATGCTGGGCTGCACCGAGGAGATCGGCGGCCGGGTCGCCACCGGCATGGCGCAGATCTTCCAGAGCGGCACCGAGGCCGAGGCGGGCAACGCCATGCTCGAGGGCGCGCTGATGGACCTCACGCTGATCAAGCGGGAGAACCCCGGCGACGACATCACCAGCCGGCTGCTGGCCCATCACGCGGGCCTGTCCGACGAGGAGATGGTGCACCAGCTGGTGGTGCTCTACGGCGCCGGCATCGAGCCCATGCTCAACTCCATCGTCAACACGGTGCGGCTCATGCTGACCGATCAGCGGTTCGCGGGCAGCGTCCTGGGCGGCTCGCTGTCCACCCGCGACGCCCTCGACGAGGTCCTCTACACCGACCCGCCGCTGGCGAACTTCTGCATGACCTACCCGCGGCAGCCCATCCTCGTCGACGACGTGTGGCTGCCCGCGCACGAGCCCGTCGTCATCTCCATGTCCGGCTGCAACAACGACCCGGCCATCGCCGCGGGCGACTTCGTGGACAACCGCGCGCACCTGGCGTGGAGCGCCGGGCCGCACGGCTGCCCGGCCCGGCCGGTGGCCTACCTGATCGTCCAGGACGCGATCGATCAGCTGCTCGACGCGCTGCCGGAGATGAGTCTGGCCGTGCCGGAGGAGGAACTGGTCTGGCGGCCCGGCCCGTTCCACCGCTCCCTCGCCGCCCTGCCGGTGGTGTTCCCGCGCACGCCGCCGCTGCCGATGCCCTGACTCAGCGGGTCCGGGCCAGGCCGGGGGCGACGAACCGCTCCACCAGCCTGCGCTCGGCCGCGGCGTCGGCCGGCGGCCACGTCAGCAGGGCGAGCACTACCCGCACGATCCAGCCCGCGGCCTCGTCGTCGGGCGCGAGGCGGGTCAGCGCGGCCGCGATGCGCGCGAGTTCGGGTGTGTCCGCGAGGAATTCGTCGGCGCCGGGCGTCCGGTGGCGCAGCAGCCACGTCCGCAGCTGCGGGTCGGCGCGGATGGCGGCGACCGCGGCCAGGATGGCCTCGGCGGGCCTGCGCGCGGCGGGGACCTCGGCCACGGCCGCCTCGACCCGGGCCGCCACCGTGCCCGCCGCGCGGGCGGTGACCGCGCGCACGAGCGCAGGCTTGCCGCCGGTGTGGCGGTAGAGGGTCGCGCGGGAACAGCCCGCCTCGGCGGCGATGTCGTCGACCGAGACGGCGTCGATGCCACGCGCGAGGAACAGGGCGGTGGCGGCGCGCTCGATGCGTTCGACCGCGACGGCGCGTCGGTCCCCGCCGGCGAGCCAGTCGTGACGGTGGGCCATGCGGGTGCCTCCTCGGCCGGCTGCGGTGTCTCGACATGAGACGATCCGGCCTCTCTGTCTACACCCGGTTGCCTGGTGAGCGCAGCGAAATCGGCGCCCGGCGGCGTCCCACCGACGCGCGGTCCGTCTCAGGCCGCGACGCCGATTGACGGTGCGTCGCGCGGTGCCCACGGTGGTGCTCGACCACGCATCCCGAGACCGGAGGCGACGATGACCACGTCCCTGCCCCTGCCCGACCTGTTCGACCCGGCCGTGCTGGAGGACCCCTACCCGCTCTACGCCCGGCTGCGCGAGCACGCGCCGGTGCACCGGGTGCCCGGCACGGACTTCCATCTGGTCTCCTCCTGGGCGGCGGTGTCCGAGGCCGCCGACCGGACGGCCGAATTCTCCTCCCACCTCACCGCCGTGCTGGTCGACCGGCCGGGGGACACCCCGGCCGTGTTCGACCTCGACAGCACCGGCACCGCGGTCCACGTCCTGGCCACCGCCGACGCGCGGACCCACGCCGCGCACCGGGGGATCGTCGGACCGGCCCTGGCGGCGCGGGTCCGCGCCGTCACCCCGCGCGTCCGCGCGCTCGCCGAAACCCTGTGGGACACCGCCCGCACCGGGGACCGCCTCGACTGGGCGACCGGCATGGCCGACCGGCTGCCGCTCGCCGTACTCGCCGAGCTCATCGGGCTGCCCGCCCGCGACGTGCCCCGCCTGCTGACCTGGGCCTACGACTCGACCGAGATGCTGGGCGGGGTGGTGGCCGAGGGACGCATGCCCGCCCTGGTCGCCTCGGCGGCCGCCCTGGCCCACTACGCGTGGCAGGCGGTCACCGGGCCGGACATCCCGGCGGGTTCCCTGCTCGCGGTGCTGGCCGCGGCCCGCGCCGAGGGCCGCATCGACGAACAGCAGGCCGTGCTGATCCTGGTGCAACTCGTCGGCGCGGGCGGGGAGTCCACCGCCGGGCTGATCGCCTCGGCCGCGCGGTTGCTCGCCACCCACCCCGAGATCCAGGACCGCGTGCGCGCGCGTCCCGAACTGCTCCCGCTCGTGCTCGAGGAGGCGATGCGGCTGGAATCCCCGTTCCGCGGCCATCACCGCCACGTCACCGCCGACACCTCCCTGGCGGGCACCGACCTGCCCGCGGGCAGCCACCTGCTGCTGCTGTGGGGTGCGGCCAACCGCGATCCCGCCGTCTTCCCCGACCCCGACACCTTCGACCCGACCCGGCCACGCACCCGCGCCGGCCTCGCCTTCGGCCGCGGCGCGCACTTCTGCCTCGGCTCGGCCCTGGCCCGCGCCGAGGCGACGGCCGCCCTGACGCTGCTGCTCGAGCGCACGACCACATTCGCCCTCGACCCCGACACCCCGCCGCGCTGGGTGCCGAGCCTGTTCGTCCGGCGCCACGCGAGCCTGCCGCTGCGCCTGCGGTGACGACCGCGCCGCACGGTGCCGGGTGTGGCACGGTGGCAGGGTGCGAATCCTGATGCTGCCCGTGCTCGGCGCCGTCGTCGCGCTCAGCGCCTGCGCCTCGACGGCGGGGACCGCGCCCGGCGGTCGCCCCGCCGCGGCCCAGCCGGCCCCGTCGGCCGCGTCGGCCACCACGCCGACGGCCACGCCGATCGCGGCCCGCCGCGTCGTCGTGCTCGACCCCGGCCACAACGGCGGCAACGCCGCCCATCCCGGCGTGATCGGCGCGCCCGTGCCCGACGGGCGCGGCGGGACGAAGGCGTGCAACACCACCGGGACCGCAGGCGCGGACGGCTATCCCGAACACGCCTTCACCTGGGCGCTCGCCGCCCTGGTCCGCGACCGGCTCACCGCCGCGGGCATCGAGGTGATCCTGACCCGCGACAGCGACGACGGCGTCGGCCCCTGCGTCGACGAGCGCGCCGCCATCGGCAACCGGGCGGGCGCGGACGCGGTCGTGTCCCTGCACGCCGACGGCAACGCCGGCGCCAAGGCCCGAGGTTTCCACATCGCCCACTCCGCGCCGCCGCTGTCGCCGGTCCAGGCGGGTCCCGGCCTCGCCCTGGCCACCGCGCTGCGCGACGCGTTCGTCGCCGGGGGCTTCACACCCTCGACCTACACCGGCGCGGCGGGCCTGGACCCACGCGCCGACCTGGCCGGGCTCAACCTCGCCCAGCGGCCTGCCGCGCTGGTCGAATGCGGCAACATGCGGCACCCCACCGACGCCGCCGACATCGGGTCCGCGGCCGGGCAGGCCCGCTTCGCCGACGCCGTCGCCGCGGGCATCCTCGCCTTCCTCGGCTGATCCGCGCGATCACGCGCGGGTCACCGGCCCGGCGATGACGCGGCGACTGGGACCCGGATCGTGTGTTCTCCCACGTTCCGGGGGCTCGCGGGGTGAGGATCTAGGGCAGTCCCGCCGGCGGTGCCGCGCCGGCTCCGCATCACAAGGACGTGAGTCGATATGAGTGACAGGAAAAACCTCGCCCGTCGCCTTCGCACGTACCTCGGCCCGGCGGGTGTCGCCGCCGGGACGGCCGTGCTGGCGCTGGCCCTGGGAGCACCCACCGCCGCGGCGGACGTCTCCCAGCTCAACGTGCTGCCCGGCGTCACCATCGGTCAGCACACGCTCTACGGCACCGGGTGCACCCACCAGCTCTACGCCCGGCTCAGCACCTCCGGTTCCCCGGTGACCTTCTACGAGGACGGCGTCCTGCTGGGCACCGTCGTACCCAACGGCGGCATCGCCCTGCTGGACTGGGTGCCGACCACCACGGGCCCGCACACCATCGCCGCCCTGCAGGACGGCGTCGGCCGCGGTTTCGACCTGACCGTGGGGCGCGGGTTCCGCTTCGGCTACTCCTGCGTCATCACCGGCGGCTGACCCCCGGGCGCCCGCGCGCCCCGGCGGAACCGTCCGCCGGGGCGCGCGTATCCGGGACTACTTGCCCGACTTCTTGGGCTTGGTGGCCTTCTTGGCCGGCTTCTCCTTCTTCTCCGGCGCCTGCCCGTTCGTCGCGGGCGAGGCCGCCGCGACCGCGCTGACCACCAGGTCGTCGCCCTCGGTCGCCACGCTCACCGCGTCGCCCGGATTCAGCTCCCCACCCAGCAGCAGCCGCGAGATGCGGTTGTCGAGCTCGCGCTGCACGGTCCGGCGCAGCGGGCGCGCGCCGAACTCGGGCTGGAAACCGTTCTCGCCCAGCCAGTCCACCGCGTCGTCGGTGATGTCGAGGGTGATGTCCTGGGCCGCCAGCAGCCGCCGCGACCGATCGAGGATGAGCTTCACGATCTGCTCGAGCTGGGTCTTGTCGAGACGGTGGAACACGATCTGCTCGTCGATGCGGTTGAGGAACTCCGGACGGAAGTGGGCCTGCAGCCGTTCCTCGAGCTGCGGCACGATGGCGTCCACGTCGCCCTCGGGCGCCTTGAGGATCAGATCCGACCCGATGTTGGAGGTCAGGATGACGATGGTGTTCTTGAAGTCGACCGTGCGGCCCTTGGCGTCGGTGACCCGGCCGTCGTCGAGCAGCTGCAGCAGCACGTTGAACACGTCCGGGTGCGCCTTCTCGACCTCGTCGAACAGGATCACCGAGTACGGCTGGCGGCGCACCTTGTCGGTGAGCTGGCCGGCGTCGTCGTAGCCGATGTATCCGGGCGGGGCGCCGACGAGGCGGGCCACCGTGTGCTTCTCCTGGAACTCGCTCATGTCGAAGCGGATGAGCCGGTCCTCGTCGCCGAACACGGCCTCGGCCAGCGCCTTCGCCAATTCGGTCTTGCCGACGCCGGTCGGCCCGAGGAACAGGAAGGAACCGATCGGGCGGTCGGGATCCTTGAGCCCGGCCCGCGCCCGGCGCACCGCCTCGGCCACGGCCACGATCGCCTCGTTCTGCCCGATCACCCGCTTGTGCAGCACGTTCTCGAGCTCGAGCAGCTTCTCCTTCTCCTCCGCGGTGAGGTCCGCGACCGGGATGCCGGTCTGGCGCGAGATCACCTCGGCGACATCGACGACGTGGACCTCGGGCTCCCCGCTCGACGCACCGGAATCCTCGAGTTCCCGCTCGGCGGCGGCGATGTCGGTCTTGAGCGCGTTGGCGGTCTCGTAGTCCTCGTTGGCGACCGCGGCGTCCTTCTCCCGGCGCAGCTTCAGCAGGGCCTCCTGCTTGGCCTTGACCTCCGGATCGGCGGTTCCCGAGCGCAACCGGACACGGGCGCCCGCCTGGTCGATGAGATCGATGGCCTTGTCGGGCATGAAGCGGTCGGTGATGTAGCGGTCCGAGAGCTCCGCGGCCGCGACGAGCGCGTCGTCGGCGTAGCGCACCTGGTGATGTTCCTCGTACACATCGGCCAGCCCGCGCAGGATCTCGATGGTGTCGGCCACCGACGGCTCGGCCACCATCACCGGCTGGAACCGCCGCTCGAGGGCGGCGTCCTTCTCGATGTACTTGCGGTACTCGTCGATGGTCGTGGCGCCGACCACGTGCAGTTCACCGCGGGCCAGCGCCGGCTTGAGCAGGTTGCCCGCGTCCATCGATCCCTCGCCGCCGCCACCGGCGCCGACGATGGTGTGCAGTTCGTCGATGAACACGATCAGGCCGTCCTTGTTCGCCCGCACCTCGTCGAGGATCTTGGTCAGGCGTTCCTCGAACTCGCCGCGGTACTTGCTGCCCGCCACCAGCGAGCCGACGTCGAGGGCGATGACGCGGCGGTCGGCCAGCGTCGAGGGCACGTCCCCGTTGACGATGCGCTGGGCCAGGCCCTCCACGATGGCGGTCTTGCCGACGCCGGGATCGCCGATGAGCACGGGGTTGTTCTTGCGCCGCCGCGACAGGATCTCCACGGTCTGCTCGATCTCCTCGGCGCGCCCGACCACCGGGTCGACCAGCCCCTCGCGGGCCTCGGCGGTGAGGTCGCGGCCGTACTCGTCCAGCGTGGGGGTCTCGGCGCCGGTCCGGCGGCCCGCGGCGGCCGCGGCGGTGGCCGGACTCGCGCCGTTCTGCTTCTCGACGCCCGCGACGAGCGCCTGGGCGGCCGCGCTGCCCGGCACGCCCGCGATGCCGAGCAGGATGTGCTCGGGGCCGATGTAGCTGCTGCCCGCCTGGGCGGCGCTGCGCTGGGCCTCGCGCAGCGCGGACTTGGTCGCCGGGCTCAGGGTGATCGGGTCGGTGTCGTCCTCGCTCGGCGCGCCGGTGTCGAGCAGCCCGCGCATCTGCGCGGCGACCTTGTCCGGATCGCTGCCCAGCTCGGCCAGGATCGACCGGCCCGGCTCCGCCTCGGAGGCGGCGTAGAGCAGGTGCTCCGGCGTCACCTCCGGATTGCCCCAGTCGCGCGCCGCCTCGCGCGCGGTACCGATCAGCAACTTGGCGTTGTCGGTCATCAGCCTGCCGAGATCGATCCGCTGCACGGGCGGTTTCGCCGACATACCGGGACCGAAGAATCGCTGGAAGATGTCGTCGAAGGAGTTCATCGAACTGGGCCAGCTGGATGTCATAGTCCATACCTCTTCGCTACTCGGCGCCGGCGGACGGCGGCTCTCGGCAGATCGGGTCGGTCCCCAGCAATACTTCGGCAATGTGGGCGACGGTGCAAGCAACCGCGGGGGTCGGCGCCGAACCGAAAACCAGCGATGCCGCCGGATTTGCCCGATCCCGATCCGCCGCGGGCCGCTACCGGGTAGCGTCCGGGCCGCGGGTCGGCGTCGCCGCCCCGCTATCGGTTTCGCCCGCCGACCGCAACAGGTCGTCCAGGCCGACGGGAAGAGCACGGAATAGTTTTTGGTTACCGACGTCATCGATGTGACCGCGGACTTCCCCCTCCGGCGCCAGGCGCTGTGGGATGTCCTGCTCGAGCCGCACACCTACCCCCGCATCTTCACCGGCATCGGCAGCTGTGACCGGTTCGATCGCTCCGACGGCGCCGTGCTCTGGCATGTGCGCGCCGGAACGGCCGAGGCCGGCATCGGCACCTACGACCTGGTCCTCAACGTGGGGCGCTGGTACGAGAGTTTCGAACTCCAGTGCCCTGGGCTGGGCAGCTTCGTCGCGGTGCGCCTGCACGGGGACGGGGAGCGGACCCGCGTCCACGTGACGGTGTTCGCCGCCGCCCGGGTACACCCGGTCATCGCGGGCGGCGGCAACGGCGCGGTGGCCGACTGGGTCAGGGCCGGGCTGCGCCGGGCCGCCGACGTGGTCAACGGCGCCCGCAGCTCCGTGGTGATCAACGCCGAGCGGTCCCCACTGCGCCGCAACGCGGGTGTGGCACGCTCCATCGCGGCCACCGGACTGGTCGGCACCGACCCGGTTTCGATGGTGCGCCAGCTGCGTTCGCTGTCCAAGTGGGGCTTCAACCTCGCCGGCGGGTATGCCGCGGGGGCGGTCCACGACCCGGCCCGCGTCGCCGTGCGCGACGAGCGCGGCACCCGCACCTTCGGCGAGATCGACACCCGCACCGCCGCGCTCGCCGGCGCCATGTTCCACCTCGGCCTGCGCGCGGGCGACGCGATCGGGCTGCTGGCGGGCAATCACGCGGGCATGGTCGAGACCATGGTCGCCGCGGGCAAACTCGGCGTCGACGTCGCCCTGCTCAACGCCGGGCTCTCGGGCAGGCGCATCGAGGAGATCGTGCAGCGGCACCGGCTCAACGCGGTGTTCGTCGACAGCGGGCTGGAGCATCTCATCCGCTACCTGCACGGTGACGTCCCCCGGTTCACCACCGACGACGCCCCGCCGGACCGGGAGCGCAGCACCATCGAGGACCTGATCGCGCTGGGCCGCACGGACTTTCCCGTCGCGGCCCATCCGGGCAGGCTCATCGTGCTCACCTCCGGCACCTCGGGTTCGCCCAAGGGGGCGCGCCGCCCGCACGCCAAGGGGTTCGCCACCATCGCCGCGCTGCTGTCGCGGATCCCGTTGCGGGTCGCCGAGACCATGCTCATCCCCGCGCCGCTGTTCCACACCTGGGGGCTGGCGGGACTCCAGCTGAGCACCGCCTTGCGGGCCACGGTGGTGCTGTGCGACGGCTTCGACGCCTACCACTGCCTGCGGCTGATCGCCGAACACCGCATCTCGACGCTGATCGTGGTGCCCACCATGGTCGAACGCCTCCTCGACGTGCCCGCCGAGGTCCGCGCCGGCTACGACCTGTCGAGCCTGCGTCACGTGGTCAGCTGCGGCGCGCCGCTGGCCGGGGCGACCGTGCTGCGCTTCCTCGACGCCTACGGCGACGTCCTCTACAACGTCTACGGCTCCACCGAGGTGTCCTGGGCCAGCGTGGCCACGCCGCAGGACCTGCGCGTCTCGCCGACGACGGCGGGCCGCCCGCCGCTGGGGACCCGGGTCGCGGTGCTCGGCCCCGATCACCGGCCCGTCCCGGTCGGCGCGACCGGGCACATCTTCGTGGCCAACCACATGCTCTTCGACGGCTACGTCAACGACGCCCCGCCGACGGAGGCCGACGGCATGCTCGACACCGGCGACCTCGGCTACCTCGACGCCGCGGGCAGGTTGTTCGTGGCGGGCCGCGACGACGAGATGATCATCTCCGGTGGCGAGAACGTCTTCCCCCGGCCGGTGGAGGAGGCCCTGGCGCATCTGCCCCAGGTCACCGAGGTCGCCGTGGTCGGCGTCCCGGATCGGGAGTTCGGCCAGCGCCTGGCCGCGTTCGTCGTCAAACGCGAAGGGGCGGGCCTGGATTCGGACATGGTGCGCAACTACATCCGCCACCGGCTCAGCCGCTTCTCGGTCCCGCGCGACGTGACGTTCCTGCCCGCGCTGCCGCGCGGGGAGACCGGCAAGATCCTCAAGCGGATGCTGCGACCGGACCACCCGGCGACCTGAGCGGCCGCTCCACCGCGACGACGCTCACCCGTCGCGGTGGAGCCGGGCCGTGCACACGGTGGTAAGCGGTCTCACCGCGGCGGCACCGGGGCGCGGTCGAGCACCGAATGACGGCGCGAATAGGTGAAGTACACGATCAGGCCGACCACCAGCCAGCCCAGGAACCGCACCCAGGTCTGCCACGGCAGCGACCAGATCAGGTACGCCGAGAACCCGATCCCGACCAGCGGGACGAGCGGCATCAGCGGCAGCCTGAAGGAGCGCGGCGCGTCCGGCCGGGTGCGCCGCAGCAGGATCACCGCCGCGCACACCACGATGAAGGCCATCAGGATGCCGATGTTGGTCAGCTCGGCGACGGTGTTGATCGGCAACACGCCGGCCAGGATCGCCGCGGCGACACCGACGATCCAGGTCACCCGGGTCGGCACC
The DNA here is from genome assembly GCF_000308795.1 of Nocardia thailandica NBRC 100428. Taxonomy (GTDB): domain Bacteria; phylum Actinomycetota; class Actinomycetes; order Mycobacteriales; family Mycobacteriaceae; genus Nocardia; species Nocardia thailandica. The sequence continues at coordinate 94,980 of NZ_BAGK01000106.1, forward strand.
TTGCGGGTGGGGTGGGTCTTGGCGAACCACGCGGGCAGCAGCCCGTCGCGGCTCATCGCGAACCACACCCGGGTGACGCCGAGCATGAACGTCAGCACCACCGTGACGATGCCGACGATGGCGCCGACGGCCAGGATGTTGGCCACCCCCGGCATCCCGACGGATTCGAAGGCGGTGGCGAACCCGCTGGTCGGGCTGATCTCGGTGTACTTCTGCATGCCGGTCAGCACCAGGGTGGCCAGCACGTAGAGCACCATGGCGATGCCCAGGGAGTAGATGATCGCCCTCGGCAGGTACTTGCGCCCGTCGGTGGACTCCTCGGCCGCGGTGCTCATCGCGTCGTAGCCGAAGACCGCGAAGAACACCGTGGCCGCGCCGGTCCACACCGCGCTCACCCCGAACGGGAAGTACGGGTGGTAGTTGGCGCTGTCGATGTGGAACACGCCGAGCACCACGATCAGCAGCACCAGCGCCACCTTCAGCCCGACCGCAAAGGTCTCGAACCGGCCGACGCTGCGGATGCCGCGCGAGAGCAGCCATGCCGTGCCCAGGCAGAACAGCACCGCGAACAGGTCGACCCGGTGTCCCTCACCGGTACCGGGCGCGCCGAGCATCCACGCGGGCAGCGTGACGCCGACCTGGTCGAGCAGGAACCCGAAGTAGCCGGACACGCCGATCGCGACCACCGCCGCCACCGCGATGTACTCGAGCAGCAGGTCCCAGCCGATGAACCAGCCGCCGATCTCGCCCAGCGACACATAGCCGTAGGTGTAGGCCGAGCCCGCCTTCGGGATCATGCCGGCGAACTCGGCGTAACACAGGGCCGCCGCCGCGCTGGCCACACCGGCGATGAGGAACGAGATCAGCACGGCCGGACCGGTGACCGAATGCGCGACCGACCCGGCCAGGGTGAAGATCCCGGCGCCGATGATGCCGCCGACGCCGATGGCGGTCAGCTGCCACAGGCCCAGGTGCCGGGCGAGCTGTTCGTCGGCGGGCTCGTCGTCGATCTCGGCGAGCGGTTTGCGCCGCAGCATCTGGGCGCGCAGGTGGGCGAACGACATGGTCGGTCCTTCCTCGGCGACGGTGCGGGGTTACCGGCGGCCCCCGGGGCCCAGCGCCCGCAGGAAGAAGGCCAGATTCGCCGGTCGTTCGGCGAGGCGGCGCATGAAATAGCCGTACCACTGGTCGCCATAGGGGATGTATACCCGCACGGTGTGCCCGCCCGCGGCCAGTCGGCGCTGCTCGTCGTCGCGGATCCCGTAGAGCATCTGGTACTCGTACTCCTCGGGCTTGCGCCGCGCGGCATGCAGGGCGCGCCCCGCGGCGGCGATGATCCGGGGATCGTGCGAGGCCACCATCGGGTATCCCGCTCCGGCGGTGAGGATGTCCAGGCAGCGCAGGTAGGCGGCGTCGACCTCGGCCCTGGTCTGGTAGGCCACCTCGGGCGGTTCGCGATAGGCGCCCTTGCACAGCCGGATCCGCGAACCCGCGCCCGCCAGCGCCCGGCAGTCGTCCTCGGTGCGGCGCAGGTAGGCCTGCAGAACCGTGCCCAGCCACGGGAAGTCGGCGCGCAACTCACGCACGATCGACAGCGTCGCGTCGGTGGTGGTGTGGTCCTCGGCATCGACGGTCACCCAGACACCCGCGTCCTGGGCGGCCAGGCAGACCTCGCGCGCGTGCGCGGCCGCGATCGCGGGACCGTCCCCGGGCAGGCCCTGGCCGAGCGCGGACAGTTTCAGCGAAACCTCGAGCGGACGGACCGTTCCCGCCTCCGCGCCGGCCTGGGGCAACTCGGCCAGCGCGGCGATGAGCTCGCGGTAGTGGTCGACCGCCGCGCGCGCGTCGGCCGGATCGGTGGTGTCCTCGCCCAGGTAGTCGATGCTGACGAAACACCCCGCCCGCAGCACGGTTTCGGCCGCCGCGACGGCCTCGGCGCCGGTGGTGCCCGCGACGAAGCGCGTCACCACCTCACGGCTGACCGGCATCCGGGTGATCAGCTCGCGCAGCCGGGGCGAGCGGGCGGCGGCGAGCAACGGGGTACGCAGCAGCGCGGACATCAGCGGCCCTCCGGTTCCTGGTGCGGGTAGCGGTGGTCGGTGGGCGCGACGAAGGTCTCCTTGATCGTGCGCGGCGACGCCCAGCGCAGCAGGTTCTGGGGCGAACCCGCCTTGTCGTTGGTGCCCGAGGCGCGGGCGCCGCCGAAGGGCTGCTGCCCGACGACCGCGCCGGTGGGCTTGTCGTTGATGTAGAAGTTGCCCGCGGTGAAGCGCAGCCGCTCGGTCGCCGCGGCGATCGCCGCGCGGTCGGTCGCGATGACCGACCCGGTCAGCGCGTACGGGCTGCCGCGGTCGACGACGTCGAGAATGTCGGCGAACGCCGACGGCGCGTCGTCGTCGTAGACGTGCACGGCCAGGATCGGGCCGAAGTACTCGGTGCGGAACATCTCGTCGCCGGGATCGTCGCCGAGCACCACGGTCGGATCGACGAACCAGCCGACGGTGTCGTCGGCGTTGCCGCCGGCGACCACGGTCAGGCCCGCGGTCGCCTTGGCCCGGTCCAGCACGCCGGTCAGCCGGTCGAACGACCGCCGATCGATCACCGCGCCCCCGAAATTCGCGAAGTCGGTGACATCGCCGTAGGTGAGCGCCGCGGTCCGGCCGAGGAAGTCCTCCGACATCCGCCGCCACACCGACCGCGGGACGAACGCCCGCGACGCGGCCGAGCACTTCTGGCCCTGATAGTCGAAGGCGCCGCGCAGCAGCGCGGTGGTGAGCACGGCCGGATCCGCCGACGGGTGCGCCAGGACGAAGTCCTTGCCGCCGGTCTCGCCGACGAGGCGGGGATAGCCGCGATAGGTGTCGAGGTTCTCGGCCACCGCCCGCCACAGCTGCCGGAACACCCGCGTCGACCCGGTGAAGTGGATGCCGGCCAGCCGCGGGTCGGCCAGCAGCACGTCCGAGATCTCCGGGCCCGGACCGTGCACGAGGTTGATCACCCCCGGCGGCAGGCCCGCCGCCTCGAGCAGCCGCATGGTCCAGTAGGCCGCGACGGCCTGGGTCGGGGAGGGCTTCCAGACCACCGTGTTGCCCATCAGCGCGGGTGCGGTCGGCAGGTTGCCCGCGATGGCGGAGAAGTTGAACGGGGTGATCGCGTAGACGAAGCCCTCGAGTGGCCGGTACTCCATCCGGTTCCACACGCCCGGCGAGGAGATCGGCTGCTGGGCGAGGATCTCGCGGGCGAAGTGCACGTTGAACCGCCAGAAGTCGACCAGCTCGCACGGCGCGTCGATCTCGGCCTGATACGCCGACTTGGACTGGCCGAGCATCGTCGCCGCGCAGACGGTTTCGCGCCACGGGCCGGCGAGCAGGTCGGCGGCGCGCAGGAAGATCGCGGCGCGCTCGTCGAAGGGCATCGACCGCCACGCCGGGGCCGCCTCGGTGGCCGCGGTGACGGCCGCGGCCGCCTCCGCCGCCGTCGCGCTGCGGAAGGTGCCGAGCACGGCGGCATGGCGGTGCGGCTGCACGACCTCGACGGTGTCGCCGTCGCCGCGGCGGTGCACCCCGCCGATCACGTGCTGTATCTCCAGGTGTTCGGCGGCGAGTTCGGTGAGTTTCGCCCGTAGCCGGGCGCGTTCCGGCGAGCCCGGGGCGAAGGACCCGACGGGTTCGTTGACGGGGGTCGGGGTGTTCGCGACGGCATCCATGCGCTGCTCCTGTCCTGACGGCGGAGTTCGATGTGACGTAGTCAACACTGATCCGACCGGAGCATAATCGGCTGATCGGACGAAATAGTGACGCCACCCTCGTCCGATCGGACAAGACCGGGAGGTGGGCGTGTGACAGCCGGCGGAACCACCGTGCGCGCGCTGCTGACCGCGCTCGACAGCACCGTCGCGACGCTGATCTGCGGCGACGACACCGTCGTCGTGCGCACGGCCGCCATCGCCGAACCCGCGGACCTGACGGGGGAGTCCCCGCCCGCCGACCTGCTGCTGCTCGTCGGCGTGGACGCCGCGGCGCTGACCAGATGGCTGCGCGCCACCGCTGGCGACCGCGCAGGCCCCCGGGCGGTGCTGGCCAAGCACGCGGCGGTTGCGCGGGCGGACGCGGCGGCCGCCGGGGTCGCGCTGATCGAGATCCACCGGCAGGCGCGCTGGGACCAGGTGTTCCCGCTGGTGCGCCGGGTGCTGGCGCGGGCGGCGTCCGGCGCGGCCGAGGATCCCGTCGCGCTCGACGCCGACCTGTTCGGGCTGGCGCAGGTCCTGGCCCGCGACACCGGCGGCATGGTGTCGGTGGAGGATCCCGGGTCCCGGGTGCTGGCCTACTCGGCGTCGGACGCCGCCGCCGACGAACTGCGCATCCGGTCCATCCTCGGGCGGGAGGGCCCGCCGGAGTACCTGCGCATCCTGCGCGAGTGGGGTGTCTTCGAACGCCTGCGCGCCGGCGACGACGTCGTCGACATCCCCGCGCACCCCGAACTCGGGATGAAACGCCGCCTGGCCGTGGCCATCCGGCGCGGAGACGCCGCGGTCCTTGGCACCGTCTGGCTCCAGCAGGGCGACACGCCCCTGCAACCCGACGCGGCCGCGATCCTGCGCGGCGCGGCGGCGGTGGCCGCACGCATCATCGCGCGCCGCCGCGAGGCGCCGTCCACCGAGGCCATGCTCGCCCGCCGCCTGTTCGGCGCGCACGGCGACGGCGTCGACATCCCCTCGGTGGCGGCCGCGCTGAACCTGACCGGGACCGGTCCCGCCGCCGTCATCGGGGTCGCCGCCGACCCCGGCCGCCCGGAAGCGGCACGGGCCGCGAGCCTGATCCGCCTGCACGCCAGCGCCTTCCGCGCCGACTCGGTCACCGAGACGATCGGGGACCGGGTGTATGTCCTGCTACCCGGCTACCACACCGAGGCGGGCGTCACCTCCTGGCTGCGGTCCCTGGTCGAGCAGTGGGCGCGCACCCGTTCGGTGCTGGTGCGCGCGGCGCTGGCGGCGCCGGTCGCCGATTTGGCCGCCGTGGCCGCCGCGCGCGCCGAGGTCGACCGCGTACTCGACCGCACCGTCGGCGCCACCGGCGCGGCCCGCGTCACCACCCTGGCCCGCGCCCGCACCGCCGTCCTGCTCGGCGAGATCCTCGCCCTCGCCGCCGCCCGCCCCGACCTGCGCGATCCCCGCCTGGCCACCCTGTCCGCCTACGACCGCGACCACGCGACCGACCTGCGCGCCACCCTCGCCGCCTACCTCGCCGCCCACGGCGACGTCCGCGCCGCCGCCACCGCCGTCGGCGTCCACCCGAACACCCTGCGCTACCGGCTCCGGCGCGCCCAGGATCTCCTCGGTCTCACCCTCGACGACCCCGCCGACCGGCTCCTCCTGGAAATCCAGCTGGCCATGCCCGAACCCGAACGGGAATCGCCGGGCGGGGGATTCTGAAACGCGGTACGTGCTCGGCCCACCGTGCTCAGGAGCGGCGGCCGGCCGCGCGCACCGCGCCCGCCGAGCCGATCACGAGCAGGAGTGTGGCCAGGGACCAGCGGCGTTGGGTGACCGCGACCGGTTGCGCGGCCACCTCTTCCCGGCGCGGCGCCGACGGTTCGACGTAGCGGACCGGGGACGCCGCCGGTGGGGCGGGTGGCGGGCTGCTCGGGCTGCTCGGTGGTGTGATCGCCGGTGGCGGTGCGGGACTGCTGCTGGGCGATGGACTCGGTGCGGGTGTCTCCGGCGACGGCGACGGGGGCACGGTCGACGGGGCCGCGGGGGTCGGAGCGGGAGTCGGCAACGGCGGGGGCGGCGCGGGTCGGGGCAGCGGGGGCGGCGCCGCCGGCGGCGGTACCGGGACCGCAGGCTCCGGGATCACCGGTTGCGGTGCCGGGAGGGCGGGAGCGGGGATGTTCAACGGCGGTTCGGGTTCCGGTACGACGGGCATCGGGACCACCGCCGGCGGCCCGGGATCGGGTACCGCGGGTGCCGGAATGTCCAGGGGTGGTTGGACTTCGGGCACCAGGGGTGCAGGTGCCCGGCGCGGACGATCCGGTTCCGGCACCGCACCGGGCGGCCGGCGTTCGGTGCTCGGCACGGTCCCGGGATCCACGGGCACCGGTCGTGCCGGCGTGGGCTCGAGGGACGGGGAGGCCGGATCCACCGTCGGCGCGACCGGTTCCGGCGACGTAGGACTCGCCGTCACGACCGGACCGCGCGGCGCCCCGGACTCGGGAAGCGCCGTAGTGGTCTCCGGCTCCGGGGTGATGGCACGGGGCGCGGGGCCGGGCACCACCAGACCGAGGCCGGGAACGGGCGCCGTCGTCACGGTGACCTGCGCGCGGGGCACCGGTGCCTGACGAGGCGGATCAGCCGCCACCAGAGGCGGGGTATCGACCGGCGCCCCGGACGGACGATTCTGTCCCGGTGACGCGACACCCGGACGGCGCTCGGCCACGGTCGGTCGTGGTGCCTGCCCCGTCGGCGCGGTACCGGGGCGTGGTTCGGCCACAGGTGGTCGTGGTGCCTGCCCCGTCGACGCGGCACCCGGGTGCGGCTCGGCCACGGTCGGTAGCGGCGGCTGTCCTACCGACGCACCGCCTCGGCGTGGTCCGGCCACAGGTGGTGGCGCCTGCTCCGGCGATGCGGCACCTGGGCGTGGTTCGGCCACGGGTGGTCGCGGCGCCCGCCCCGGCGACGCGGCGCCGGGGCGCGGGACCCCAGCCGGTGGCGCGACCCGTCCCGGCGGCGTGCCGCCCTCGGAACCGCCCCGTGGCCCACCGGGATGCGCCGGTGCCCCGGGCAGCGACGGGACACCGGGCGCGGCACCGACCGCACCCGGCAGGAAGAGTGTCGAACCCAGCAGCGCGGCCGCGCAGAGTCCGGTGCGCAGCGGCCTGTTCACGTCAGCTGGCCCAGTATCGCGGTGAACGCGTCGGGCCCGACCGCCGCGGCGCGGCCGTAGGGGTTCTGCAACTGATAGATCGTGTAGATCATGAACGTGACCACCGCCGCGAAGCTGGCCACGACCGCCACGTGTACCCGCGCGCTGGTTCCGGCGAACAGCAGCGACAACCCCACCGACAGCACCGCGCCCAGCGCCAGCGCCACCCACATCATCGGTGAGAGCGCGCTGCCCGCGGCCTCCACCCGGGTCTGGCGGGCCTCGTAGACCTCCCAGAGCCGGTCGGCCGCCGCGATCTGGCGCGAGCGTTGCCATTCGTCGGTCGCCGGCGATGCCGCGATGGCCGTGCGCACCGCGCTGAGCCGGGTCCAGGCGGCATCGTCCACCTCCTGCCCGGCGGTCATCGCGGGCCATTCGACCTCGATGACCTCGCCGGTGTAGCGGCGGACGGACCCGGAGATGGTGCTGCGCGCCGGTTCGGGCAGCGAGTCACCCGCCCACTGCAGGGCCAGCAGCCGATCTGCCTCGTCCGAGACCGCCTTCTCCGCCGCGGCGTTGGTGTCGAGCACGCCGATGAGCAGGAACGAGGCCAGCACCACCTGCAGCCCCGCCACCAGCGTGAAGACCTGTCCCACCGACTCGTTGGTCGATTCCCCGTCGCGGCCCTTACCGCGTCGGCGCAGGTAGTAGGCGCTCGCCCCGGCCAGTCCCGCGACCAGAATCACCCACAGCAGTGCTTCCCAGAGCATGTCTCAGTCGTCCTTCGTCGAGTGGTCGAACCGGATGGGCGGTGAGTCCTGGCAGGCACGTCCGCCGGTCGTGCGGTAGCGGACGCGGCGCCGCCCGTGAACGGCGAAACAGTAAGGGGGGCGGGTGATCCCGATGCTAGGGCGGACCCGGATACGGTGCAATGACCCAGCTATCCCGGTCGGCGTGCCGGCAGGTGTTTCCGGATGGCCGAATCCGCTGGCCGGACCGGCGTTCGGGACACATCGCCGCGCGAGTCGCCGGACCGGTTCTGGCACGGGTTCGCGGTGAAGTTGGCACGGAAGCCGGAGTCCGGCGGAAGGGGCCCAGGGAGGCCGTGACGAACTCGCCGGACCGATCCCGCGATCACGAGTTACGCTGTTATTCTTCACTTTTCGAGAGCAGTTCCAGTTGTCGACAGGCGCAGGCAACCGGTGACGGATCCGTGCTCGCCCCTCGTCCCCGGTCATCGCAGGCGCCCCGGTGCGGAGGCGGGATATGCAGATCGATACGGAGGCTCCCGAGATCGGTGAGCGTGCGGGTTCGGGTCAGGGAACGCGATCGGTGCCCGAGGGATCCGGTGGCTCGCACGGAGGGCCCGGTTCGCCGCATCCGAAGCTATCGACGGGCGAACCGTCCACCGCCGGGTTCGCCTGCCCGCTCGAGCAGGCGGGCCGCGCGGGTGACCCGGGCGTGCCGCTGCGCGGCGCGGCGGATCTGAGCCGGGTCGCCTTCGGGTGCCGGTTGCGCGCGCACGAGGATTTCGCGGCGACCCTGTGGACCCGCAGTACCGGGTCGGTGCTGGTCACACGGTTGCGGACCTCGGAGATCACCGCCGAGCGCGGCGCGTGCGCGGTCGACGACCACTACGGGCGCTACCTGCAACTCGGGCTGGTCCTCGACGGGCGGGTCACCCTGGAGCAGCAGGGCAGTCGCTCGGCGGCGGGCACGGGGGAGGCCTTCGCGGTCTGCCTGGACAGCCCGTTCCGCTCGGCGTTGTCGCGGTGCGGCGGGCCGGCGGCCGACGTGTTGCAGCTGTATCTGTCGGTGGACTCGCTCGCCGCCTGGGGGCTGGACGCGGCGGCGGCGGGCGGGCACGCGTGGCCGCTGTCGCGCGCGGCGGTGTCGGCGCTGCTGTTCGCCCGCGATCTCGCTTGTGGCGCAACGGGTCCCGCGCATCTGGGGATCGCGGCGCGGATCGACGAGATCCTGTTCCGCGCGGCCGTGGTCGCACTGCTCGAACGGGATCTGGCGGGCGCGTCGGTGGAGTTGAGCGCCGAGGAGGTGCTGCGCAGGCGCGCGGTCGACTTCATCGACCGGAACTTCGCCGATCCCGCGGTGAATCCGGACGCGGTCGCGGTGCGCCTGCACGTGAGCAGGCGGACGCTGTTCCGGGCGTTCGAACTCCAGGGCCTGTCGGTGGCCGGGCTCATCCGCACCCGCCGCCTCGTGTCGGCGGCGAGCGCGCTGGGAGAGGGGACGCGCAGCGTCAAGGACATCGCCGAGACCTGCGGCTTCCGCACCGCCGATCAGCTCGCGCGGGCCTTCCGCGCCAAGTACGGCGTCACTCCCGCGGCCTATCGGGCCGCGCGGCGCCGGGCGGCCGTGCCCGCGCGGTGATCCGGACACCATATGCGGTGCGCGACGCTGGTCGGCGGCGAGAACGTCGCGCGCCACGCGGGCGGTCGGCAGCCGGGTGCGGAGGGCGCCGAGCGGCTTCCCGAGGCGCCCGCCCGCTGGGGTCACCGTCGTTCCCCGGCCGGCGCTCTCGCACGCGGCCGTCCGCGGCGACATCGCCCACACATCCGCGGTGTCGTCAGACACTCCGAACGCGCGGGCGACGCCGGTCCGGGCTCGTGGACGAGGTCGACCGGTCCTGTGGCCCTCACGGCCCCCGGGCCAGGACCCGCCCTCACGACCCGGTCGGTACCTCCCCGACCGCCTGGGAGGGGTCGATGACGCCGAACATCTCGCCCTGCGGCGCCTGCACCACGCCCATGCGCCCGAACGGGCTGTCCGACGGTCCCTGCAGCACCACCGCGCCGAGGCCGCGGGCGCGCTCGAGCAGGCCGTCGGTGCCGTCGGCCTGGAACCACGACAGCCAGTGCGGCGGCGTGCCCGAGGACGCGGCATCGAAGACGCCGCCCGCCTCGTGGTCGCCGCCGGGCACGGTGAAGGTCGCGTAGGTGAAGTTCACCCCGTCGCCGATCTCGGTGTAGGTCCAGCCGAAGACCTGCGCGTAGAACTGCTCGGCCCGGGCGTAGGCGGTGGTGTGCAGTTCGTTCCAGCAGTAGGCGCCGTGCTGGTTGTACACGCCCGCGCCGTGATGGGCGCGCGACTCCCACACCCCGAACGGGGCGCCGGAGGGGTCGGCGGCGACGAACATCCGGCCGACGTCGAGCACGTCGAACGGCGCCATGAAGGGCTGCCCGCCCGCCTCGGCGACCTTCTGTGCGATCGCGTCGGCGCTGTCCGCGGCGAAGTAGGTGGTCCAGGCCGACGGCATGTCCATGCCCTCGGGTTTCGGGCCGATGCCCGCGACCGGCCTGCCGTCGAGCAGGGCCATGAGGTAGCCGCCCGCCTCGGGCGGGCTGTCCTGCACGTCCCAGCCGAACAGGTCGGTGTAGAAGGCGCGGGCGGCGGCGGTGTCGTCGACCTGGCAGTCGACCCAGCAGGGCGTGCCCTGCGGCCAGGGGGTGTCACGTGTCGGCATGCTCGATGTCCTCCTCGTGGTGGTGGACGGCGGCGGACCCGCCGGCGCACGCGCCCGAGTCAACCACCGACCCACCGGCAAGGGAAGCGCCCACACCCCGCTGAACTGGAACGTTGATGGTCCACAGCGACATCCCCGCGCGACCGGGCGCGGCCCGCGGCGGACCGTTCGCCCTGCTATCTTTTCGGCGCCGATCGTGGGGTGCGAAGTCCAGCAGCTGAACCGACAACGGGTCCGGGAGCCGACATTGTCCGTGGTGCAATCGGGGAGCAGGCGTGTGCGGGTGATCGCGGCGGTCGTCGCGATCGTGGCGATCGTGGCCGGCGGCGGCCCCGCGGCCGCCGCTCCCGACGACGCGCGCGCGGCCGCGTGGACCGCCCTGCACGACGGCCCCGCCGCCTACCCGGAGGTGAACGTCGAACGCGGCGTGCGGATCCCGATGAGCGACGGCGTCGTGATCAAGGCCGACGTCTACCGCCCCGCGCACGCGAACGGCGCCCCGGAGACCGCGCCGCTGCCCACGCTGGTCAGCCTGACGCCGTACTCGAAACTCATGACCGGCCTCATCGAATCCGCCGCCGCCACACCGGGCCTGCAGCCGCTGGCGGTCGACATCGTGCGCAGGCTCAACCTGTCCGCCACGCCGGTCAGCGGTTTCGGCGACCTCATGCAGGCCCTGGACGGCGGCATGATCGAGACCATGCTCGGCGTGGACCGCTCGCTCATCCGCAGCGGGTACACCGTGGTACTCGCCGACGTGCGGGGGACCGGCCTGTCGCAGGGCACCTGGGACACCCTCGGCGCGCGCGAACAGCTCGACACGCGCGAGGTCATCGAGTGGGCCGCCCGGCAGCCGTGGTCCAACGGCCGCATCGGCATGAGCGGCGGCTCCTACTCGGGCATCAACCAGCTGCGCGCGGCCGAGAACGCCCCCGCGCCCCTGCAGGCCATCTTCCCGGTCGAACCCGGCAGCGACCTCATGCGCGACGTGGTGGCACCGGGCGGCGGGGTCGGCACCACCTTCCTGCCGATGTGGCTCAACACCGTCAACCAGTTCAAGATGGTGCCCGACCTGGGGTCCATGCTGGACGGCACCTTCGACTGGACCTGGTTCCGCGACCGCCTCGCCGACCCGGCCACCAACTACGACCTGCTCGCCCAGGCGCTGCTCACGCCGTCCCTGGAGGACATGCCGCCCGCCCTGGAGGAGGCGCTCGACGACGAATCCGCCTTCCGTCAGGCCATTCTCGGCCACCCGGAGCAGATCAGCGTGCCGACCTTCGTCTACGGCGGGTGGCACGACATCTTCGCCAACAGCGCCACCAAGCTCTACGAGGCGATCCCGCTGCCGCCGGGACGCAAGCAGCTCGTCGTCGGCGACACCTACCACGCCAACCCCGGCGCGGGCACCGGCGTGCCGGGCGCCCCGCCGCGCCTGGACGTGTTGCAGCGGGCCTGGTTCGACAAGTGGCTCAAGGACATCGACAGCGGCGTGCAGGACTTCGGCCCGGTCACCGTGTGGCAGCAGGGCGGCGGCTGGATCACCCTGGCGCAGTTCCCGCAGCCCGGCGTCGCCCACCGGCGGGTCTACCTGTCGCCCGCGGCGAGCGGCAGCACCGACGACAGCCTGCACGACGGCTCGCTGGCCGCCGAGAGCGCGCCGGGCACCGAGAAGCTCACCGTCGCCCCCGGACTGACGACCCTGTGCTCGCGCGACGCCGCCCAGGGCGCGGCGGGCATGACCGCGGGCCTCGACATGTGCGCCAAGGACGCGCGGGTCGCCGAACGCAACGGGCTCACCTTCACCAGCGCCCCGGTCACCGAGCCCACGGTGATCTCCGGCCCGATCAACGTGCGGCTCAACGTGATCCACGACGCGACCGACGGGTACTGGAACGTCACGGTCAACGACGTCGACCCCGACGGCACCTCCACCGTGCTGACCAGCGGTCAGCTCACCGCCTCGATGCGCGCGATCGACGAGCGCCGCAGCGCCCGCTCGGTCAACGGCGACCTGACCGCGCCGTTCAACCCGCTGAGCCTGGACGCCCTGCTGCCGGTGGTGCCCGGCGCGCCGGTGGCCCTCGACATCGCCGTCGTGCCGACCCAGGCCGTGCTGGCGCCGGGGCACCGCCTGCGCGTCGACGTGTTCGCGGGCAACGCGCCCAAGGCGCTGCCCTTCCGCCCGATGCTGAACAACTCCGGCCTGTCCCCGCAGCACCTGCTGCTCGACCCGGCGGCGCCGAGCTTCGTCAACCTCCCCACCGACAAACCGCTGCGCTGATCCCGGCGCCACCGGCCGAGCTGTGACAGCCTGAACGGGGACAGTCGGCAGGAGAGGAGGCCGGTGATGGCCGAACCCGTCATCGTGGTAATGGGGGTGTCCGGGTGCGGGAAGTCGACCATCGGCGCGCGGCTGGCGCGCCGCCTCGGCCTGCCCTTCGCCGAGGGCGACGACTTCCACCCGACCGCGAACGTCCAGAAGATGGCCGCGGGTGTGCCCCTGACCGACGAGGACCGCTGGCCGTGGCTGGCCATCGTCGGCGCGTGGCTCGGCGACCACCGCGCCGGCGGTGTGGTCGCGTGCTCGGCGCTGCGCGAGGTCTACCGCGACGTGCTGCGCGAGGCCGCGCCCGCGGCGTACTTCGTGCACCTGGCGGCGAGCCGGGAGGAACTGCTACGCAGGCTCTCGGGCAGGCACGGGCACTTCATGCCCGCCACGCTGCTGGATTCCCAGCTCGCCACACTCGAGCCCCTGCGGCCGGGCGAGGCCGGGATCACCCTGGACGCGGTGCAGCCACCGGACCGGCTGGTCGAGGAGGCGGTCTCGGCCTGGGAGGCCACTCACCGCTGAAGCAGCGGGTGCAGTTCGGCCACGGGCGCCAGGATCAGCGCGCCACCGGCGACGGCGGCGGCCACCGACACCGTGCCGAACAGCAGCACCCACAGCAGCGCGGGCAGGTGGGTGAGGCGGGCCAGCTGGTCGGCGTCGGAATCACCGCGGCCCCGCTCCCGGCGGCGTGTGCGCTGCAGCTCGATCACCGGGCGCACGCCCGCCAGCAGCAGGAACCAGGCCGCGAGGTAGGCGAAGGCCGCCTGCGCGACGTCGCTGCCGAACCAGGACACCGCGAACACCAGTCCGCCCAGGACCAGCACCGTCAGCAGGCCGTAGACGTTGCGCACCTTGACCAGGACCGCCGCGAGCATGGCCAGCGTCGCCCAGAGCATGAGCGTGATGTGCCCGGAACCGAGCAGCGCGGCGTAGCCGAGGCCGAGCAGCGCGGGCGCCGGGTAGCCGGCGGCCGCGGTGAGGATCATGCCGAAACCGGTCGGTCGTCCGCTGGAGACGGTCAGTCCCGAGGTGTCGGTGTGCAGGGTGATGCCGTGCAGGCGGCGGCCCGTCAGCAGCGCGAGCAGGGCGTGCCCGCCCTCGTGCGCGACCGTGACCGCGTTGCGGGTCAGCCGCCACAGCGGGCGGTAGCCGACCAGCACCAGCGCGGCGGCCGCCGTGGCCGCCACCAGCCACCACGGCGGGGCGGTCTGGGCCTCGGTGAGACGGTCGAACAGCGCGCTGACAGATCCGGGTTCCACCGGCGTACTCTAGCCGCGTCGGCCGAAACCGGTGTCCGGGAAGCGGATACGCGCAGGTCAGCGCGCGATCGAGGACGGCAGCGGGTGGTCGGGTTCCAGCGCGGGCAGGCCGTCGATGCTGGCCGAGTTGTCCCCGGCGACGCGGCGGGCGTAGTCGGCGTCGGTGCGGGTGGCCTGGACCGAGTCGAGCACCGGGCGCTCCTCGACCAGGTCCATCCGCGGCACCGACCAGCCGCACGAATCGGCGATCCGCTCGACCTCCACCACGACGACCGAGCGGATGCCGGGATGCTGGAGGCCGAAATGACCACGCAGGCGGTCGAACTCGGGTGAGTCCGGCCGGGCGACCCGGCCGGTGCCGAACAGCCGCAGGATGCGCGGTGCGCGGCCGAAGGCACAGAACATGACGGTGATGCGGCCGTTGTCGCGCAGGTGCGCGATGGTCTCCGCGCCGCTGCCGTAGAGATCGAGGTAGGCCACGGTGTGCTCGTCCACGACGGCGAAGGTGTCGCGGTAGCCCTTGGGGGAGACGTTGACGTGCCCGCCCGCCGAGGGCGCGGTCCCGACGAAGAACAGTGGCTGCTCGGCGATGAACGCGCGCAGCTTGTCGTCGATCCGATCGAACACTTTCCCCACGGTGACTCCCTTCCCCGGCGCGGTGCGCGCCCCTCGTAGTCTACGGAGTGCCGCCCGCGCCACTCCTGTTCGGTTCACGGTGAGGGTTACCAGCGACGACGCCGCCCCCGCGCGCGAGGATGACCGCATGACTCCGATCGCCACCGGCACCACCCATCTCGTCCAGCAGCGCTACGGCGACCCCGCGGTTCCCGAACCGGCGCAGTGGAATCCGGTGCTGCAGGTGCTGCACGAGCATCGCTCGGTGCGCCGCTACCTGCCCGACGACGTGCCCGCCGAGACCGTGCGGCTGCTCGTTTCGGCCGCCCAGTCGGCGCCGACCTCGTCGAACCTGCAGGTGTGGAGCGTGATCGAGGTCCGCGATCCCGCACGCAAGGCCCGCCTTGCCGCGCTGGCCGGCGATCAGGAACACATCCGCCAGGCGCCGGTGCTGCTGGTGTGGACCGCGGACTTCGCGCGCCTGCGCGCCCTCGCCGCCTCCTCCGGCGCCCCGCTCGAAGGCGCCGACTACCTCGAGTCCAGCTACGTCGGCTTCGTCGACGCCGCGCTGGCGGCGCAGAACGCGCTGGTGGCGGCCGAATCGCTGGGCCTCGGCACCGTCTACATCGGCGCGATCCGCAACAAGCCCGAAGAGGTGGCCGCCGAGCTGAACCTGCCCGAGCACGTGTTCGCCGTCTTCGGTCTCGTCGTCGGCCATCCGGACCCGGGCGAGGACGCGCGGGTCAAGCCGCGGCTGCCCCAGCGCGCGGTGCTGCACGCCGAGACCTACGACGCCGACGCCCAGCTGGGCGCGATCGCCGACTACGAGCAGCGGGTCGCCGACTTCTACGCCGAGCAGAACCTGCCACACTCCTGGACCGATCGCGTGCTGGCCCGGCTCGCCTCCGCGGCCTCGCTCAACGGCCGCGACCGGCTGCGCGAGTCGCTGGCCAACCGGGGCTTCCGGCTGCGCCGAACCGGCGGGCAACGACGGCGGCGCCCTCGTCCGCCGTCGCGCCCGCGGCTAGCTCGCGTCGAGGACCGCGGCGCGGGTGCGTTCGAGCGATTCGACGCGGTCGCCGAGGTCGTAGACCAGGGTGTTGAGCATGAGCTCGTCGGGCCGGGTGTCGGCGAGCAGCCGCGCGGCCTGGGCCCGCACGGTCTCGGGCGACCCCTGCAGCTGTCCGGCGCGGCGCTGCTCGGCGAAGCGGCGCTCGGCCTCGCTGCCGGGGAAGCCCGCCGCCTGGGCGGGGGTCGCCAGCGCCTGTGGCCGGCCCGAACGCAGCTGGGCGAAGGCGAGGTCGCGGGGCGCGGCCAGCTCGTCGGCGCGCGCGTCGGTCTCCGCGCAGATCGCCGAGGCCGCGACGATGGTGTACGGCTCGGCCAGGGCGGGGGAGGGTTCGAAGTTCTCCCGGTACAGCCGCAGGGCCGCGGCGGTGTTGTCCGGGGCGATGTGATGGGCGAAGGCGAAGGGAAGACCCAGCGCCGCGGCGACCTGCGCGCTGTAGCCGCTCGAGCCGAGCAGCCACAGGTCGGGCTGGGCGCCGTGGCCGGGGCTGGCGACGATCCCGTGCGGGTCGGTGCCCCGGAAGTAGCCGAGCAGCGCGGCCAGCTCGCGCGGGAAGCTCTCGGCGCCCAGGCCGTCGGCGTGGCGGCGCAGCGCGCGGGCGGTGGCCTGATCGGTGCCGGGCGCGCGCCCGATGCCCAGATCGATGCGGCCCGGGTGCAGCGACTCCAGGGTGCCGAACTGTTCGGCCACGACCAGCGGCGCGTGATTGGGCAGCATCACCCCGCCCGAGCCGACCCGGATCCGGCGGGTGGCGGCGGCCAGGTGGGCGATCACCACCGCCGGTGCGGAGCTGGCGATACCGGGCATGTTGTGGTGCTCGGCGACCCAGAACCGGTGGAAATCCAGCTCCTCGGCGCGTCGCGCGAACTCGGTGGTCGCGCGCAACGCGTCGGCCGCGGTCGCGTCGGCCTGTACCGGTGCCAGGTCCAGGACCGACAGCTTCACCGCGCTCATCTCACTCCTCGTCGTCGCCACAAGCTCCGGGACATGCCAACACGGGCGCCCGCGCCGCTATTCCGCGGCCTCGCCCGCCGCCGGTGGTAGCCGGAAATGCGCTGGTAGACAACGGTTTTCTGTCATACCCCCCGGGTATCGTCGACTGTGTCACACACCACGCCCGGCGATGTCGCAGTCCGGGCGGTGCGAGAACGGGGGCACATCATGAGTGACATCCAGCGCGGCGATCTGCTGCCGCCGAGCAGGCACGGCACCACCTGGCGCGAATCGGAGTACCGCACCCTGGCCGACGACCTGCGCGCCGGGAACGACCTGGCGCGCACCGCGGCCAAACTCGGGCGCACCCCCTCGGCGGTGCGCGCCGCGCTGCGCCATTTCGTGCCACCGGAGGAGAAGGTGCCCGGGCCGGACCGGGAGCGCTGGATCCGGCAGCGCCTGATCGCCGAACCCGACTGGGATTGGTGGGCCTGCGTGGTCGACGCGCACCGGCGCACCGGCAGCGGCCTCTGGCTCACCCGCCACGAGCACAGCATCCGCATCGGCTGGCGCCGCCGCACGCCGTTGCCCGCCCTCGCCCAGGAGCTGGGGACCTCCGAGCTGACCGTCGCCGAGTTCCTGCGCGGCCTCGGCCTGGTCGACTCCCTCGAGGAGGCCGCCGACCGCCTCGGCGCGACCCCCGGCCTCGCGCTGGCCAAGCGCATCGCCGCCGCCCGCGACGCCTCGGCGACCGCGCGCTGGATCCTGGTGGTCGACGGCGCCGCCGGCACCACGCGTGCCCGCAACGCCCTGGTGCGCCGCCACGTCTCCCAGCACGAGACCCGGGCCGCGGCCGAGGCCACCCGCGATCGCCTGCTGGGCTGGCACGCCCGCGTCGCGCCCGGCACCGAGGACGCGCCGGTCTGGTGGACCATCGCCGAACGCGGCCTCGGCAGCGCGGCCGGGCGCACCTACAGCGGCACCTTCGCCGCCCCTCCGCATCCACGCGGCGTCCGGGCCGACGCCCTGCGCCCCGGCGACCTGATCCTGCTGCCCGGAGCCGGCGAGGAGCCCGAACGCGCGCTGGTCGGCACCGTCACCCAGGCCCGCGCGGGTGCGCCGGTCCTGGTCGACCTCGGCACGGTCGCGGGCTCGCGGGTACGCCGGGTGATCGAGTTCGAACCCTCGGAACAGGTGGAGGTCACCAACCGCCCGGACGCGCCGGCGGACCGCCCGGAGCCGCCCGGGTCCGGGGAGGGCCGATGATCACCGCCGCCGCGCCGCACCCCGCGGCCGGCGCCGGGGGATGAGCCGGGCGGGATCATCGGCGCGCTCGGCGGCGCCGCGCCAGAACCGGGGCGCGCTCACCCGCGTCCCGGGACCGCCGTTTCCCCGTGCCGATCCCCGGCCCGGCGCGCGGCCTCGCGCCCGGGCATGGTCGTGGCGATCACCAGCAACACCAGCGACAGCGCGAACATCGTCACGAACACCAGGTGCACCGCGTCGGCGAGCTCGCGCGGGTCCGGGTGGTCGCCGCCGGTGACGGTGGCGTTGACCAGTGCGCCGAACACCGCGACGCCGACGGCGCTGCCGAGGGACCGGGCGAACATGTTGGTCGAGGTGACCACCCCGCGTTCGTGCCACCGGGCCTCGGTCTGGGCGGCGATGAGGGTCGGGGTGGCGACGAGCCCCATGCCGCCGCCGACGACGAAGCACGACAGCGCGATCTGCCACGGGGGCGACTGCGGACCGATGAGCAGGGTGCTGGCGAATCCGGTCGCGGCCAGCGCGCTGCCGATGACGGCGGTGCTGCGGAAGCCGAGCCTCAGATACAGCCGCCCGGCCTGGGACGCGGCGATCGGCCAGCCGATGGTCAGCGCGCCGACGGTGAACCCCGCCACCAGCGCGCTCGTGCCGAGCACGCCCTGCGCGAAGGCCGGGACGTAGGAGGTCAGCCCGAGCACGACGGCGCCGACGAGCAGCGACGCCGCGCTGCTGGCGACCAGGACCCGGCGGGTGAACACCCACACCGGCAGCACGGGATCCTCCGCGCGCCGCTCCACCAGCACGAAGGCGGCGAGCACCAGCGCGCTGCCCGCGAACAGCCCGATCGACACCGGCGAGCCCCATGCCCAGGCCTGGCCGCCTTCGAGCAGCGCCAGGATCAGCCCGCCCGCGCCGAGGGTGAGCAGCGCCGCGCCGGGGTAGTCGATGCGCCGGGCGCGCCGCGGCGCCTGCTCGGTGAACGCCCGCGTCAGCGTCCAGGCGGCGACCGCGCACAGCGGCAGATTCACCAGGAAGATCCACCGCCAGCTCGCCTCGTCCGAGAGCAGTCCGCCCAGCAGCGGGCCCAGCACCGCCGAGCCCGCCCACACCCCGGCCAGGTAGCCCTGCACCCGCGCCCGTTCGGCCAGGGTGTACAGGTCACCCGCGATGGTCATGGTCATGGGCTGGATCGCGCCCGCCCCGACGCCCTGCACGGCGCGGAAGGCGATGAGCGCGGGCATGGTGGTCGCCAGCCCGCACAGCAGCGAGCCGAGCCCGAACACCGCGATCCCGAAGAGGATGACCGGTTTACGGCCCACGGTGTCGGCGACCTTGCCGTAGATCGGCACCGTGACCGCCTGGGCGAGCAGATAGATCGAGAACAGCCAGGGGAACTGCGCGAAGCCGCCGAGATCGGCGGTGATGGTCAGCACCGCCGTGGCGATGATCGTCGAATCGAGGGCGATCAGCCCGGTCGAGAGCATGAGCGCCGCCAGGATCGCGCCCCGCTCGGAGCGCAATCCGACAGCCGGAGTCCCCGTTTCGGTCGCCACGCACAGTCCTTTCCTCGCCCGCCGTCCCCGGCAACGTATCCGCGCCGCCGATGTTCCCGCGCGGGGTTTTCCCACGCCCCGGGACCGGGGTCAGTCGGCGGCGGCGAAGCGGGCCGCGATGTCGGCCGCGGTCACCTTGGCCAGCTCGACGAAGAACGGCAGCCGCTCGTCGATCATCAGCGCGACCGGTCCGCGCAGGCCGAGCGCGAACCGGCAGCGGCCCTGCGGATCCAGGATGGGCGCGCCGATGGTGCGGAAGCCGGGATCGAGTTCGCGGTCGTTGAAGGCGTATCCGCGTTCGCGGGTGGTCACCAGCTCGGCGCGCAGCTCCGCCGGGCTGGAGACCGAACGCTCGGTGCCCTCCTCGTAGGGCAGGGACTCGAGCTCCTCGTCGGTCACCTCCGACCAGGCCAGCAGCGCCTTGCCGAGGGCGCTGGCGTGCAGGGGCAGGCGCACGCCCTGGAGCCGGTGCCCGTCGCTCTCGCGCCAGCGGCTGGTGCCGAGCAGGACGGCGTGGATGCTGTGGCGGGTGGCGACCGAGGCGCTGGCGCCGGTGGTGGCGGCGAGCTGTTCGAGGTAGGGCTCGGCGAGGTAGATCCGGTGCTGGCGGTAGGCGATCTGCCCGTACTCGGCCAGCGCGCCGCCCATGCGGTAGCGGCTGGACTCGGCGTCCTTCTCCAGGAACCCCGCCTGCACGAGCGCGGCCAGCAGCCGGTGGGTCGTGCTCACCGCGAGTCCTTGCGCGCGTGCGACTTCCGAGACCCCGCGTTCCTCGCCGCCGCGGAAGCAGTCGAGAACCGACAGGGCCCGGGTGACGGTCTGCACGCTGGTGGTCTCCACAGCAGCGAAGGTAACACAGTCGCGCAGCGACCGGCGGCGACGCTTTCCGTTATTCGGAAAACGTGTGTTCCGTTGTGCGGAAAACCCCTATAGATGGCGGCGGCGAACGCTGTCAAGCCTTCCAATCCATGGAATGGCATACCTCGTTGGCGCCCCGGTCCGCTCCTACGCTGCGAGGGCATCCACCGCAAGACCCCGAACAGGAGCACCCATGTCCCGCAGGCTCTCGGCCTTCACGCGGATCGCCCTCGCGATCGTTCCCGCCGTAGCGCTCGTCGCGGCCTGTTCGGCAGGCTCGACCCCCGAGCCGGGGGCGGGCGCGTCCTTCGTCCTCAAGGTCACCGACCCGGGCAACTCCGGGCCCCTGGCCGTCGCCAAGCGCGACGGCACCTTCGACGCCGCCCTGAAGCCGCTGGGCGCCAGGGTCGAATGGGTCACCACGACACCGGGTTTCAGCTCCATGCTCAAGCTGTTCAACACCCGCGAGCTCGACGTCTCCGGCGCCGCGTTCAGCCCGGTGGTCGGCGCGCTGTCCAAGGACGTCGGCGTCAAGATCGTGGCCGTGGCCGACCCCGCCGGCCAGGACCAGAGCGGCATCGTCGTCACCCCCGAGTCCGGGGTGCGCTCGGTCGCCGATCTGGTCGGCAAGCGCGTGGCGGTCAACCCGGCGGGCAAGGGCGAGTACATCGTGCTCAAGGCGCTGGCGGCGGCGGGCATCCCCGCCGACAAGGTGACCCGGGTTCCGTTGCAGCAGAAGGACGCCGCCTCCGCCTTCGCCACCGGCAAGGTCGAAGGGTGGGCCTCGTTCCTCGTGCCCTACCAGGAGGCCAAGGCCGCCGGCGCGGTGGAGATCGTCACCGAGAAGCAGATCGGCTCCAAGGACAACACCGTCGTGGTGTTCCGCACCGAGGTCCTCGACCAGCGTCCCGACGTGGCCGCCAAGTACCTCGAGGTCCTGCAGGGCCTGACCGCGAAGCAGAAGGCGAACCCGGCCGACTTCGAGAACGTCTTCGAGAAGACCGGCCCGCGGGCGCTGACCGGCGACCGGCTGGCCGACGCGGTGCGCGTGGGCGGCGAGGTCACCGTGCCCCGGCTGCCGCGCGAGTCCGACGCCGCCGACCTGGCCGACGTCGTCAGCACCTTCGCCGACAACGGCGTCATCAAGAACCGCATCACCGCGAACGACATCTTCTACGACCTGAAGGCGAAGCTGAACCCCGAGCAGCTGGCCGCGCTGAACGGCGGCGCGGGCCGATGAGCACCCTCGACGTGGCGACGGCGGGCCTTGCCCCGCCGCGCGCCCGGGTGGTCCGCGCCCGGCCGCGTCCGCTGTCGCTGACCCTGCGCGCGGCCCTGCCCGCGGCCATCGTGGTCGCCTGGTGGGCGGGTACCGCCTCGGGCGCGATCTCGCCACGGGTCATCGCCGGGCCGGGCGCGGTGTGGTCGGCCTTCCTCGAACTGGCGCGCAACGGCCAGCTCGTCGACTTCTCCCTGGCCTCCTTCGGCCGGGCGGCGGCCGGCGTGGCCCTCGGCGTCTCGGCCGGGCTCGTGCTCGGCCTGCTCTCCGGCCTCTCGGCCCTGGGCGAGGAACTGGTCGACTCGACCATGCAGATCCTGCGCGCGGTGCCGTTCCTGGCGCTGGTGCCGCTGTTCATCGCCTGGTTCGGCATCGACGAGCTGTACAAGATCCTGCTCATCGCGGTGGCCACCGTCGCCCCGATGTACGCCTACACCTACCTCGGCGTGCGCAACGTCGACCGCAAGATCGTCGAGGCCGCCCGGGGATTCGGGCTGACCGGCTTCCGGCTGGTGGCCGAGGTCATCGTGCCCTCGGCCCTGCCCGGCATCCTGATGGCGCTGCGGGTGTGCCTGTCGATCAGCATCACCGCCCTCATCGCCGCCGAACAGGTCGGCACCCAGGAGGGCGTCGGCTATCTGGTGACCCTGGCCCAGGAATACAACCGCACCGACTACATGGTGCTGTGCGTGGTCCTCTACGCGCTGCTCGGCCTGGTGTTCGACGTCCTGGTCCGGCTCGCGGAGAGGTACGCGATGCCCTGGCGCAAGCAGGTGGCGATCCGATGACCACGACCGAGAAGGCCCCCGCCCCGACCGGCACCGCGCCGGTGGCGGTCTCGATCACCGGCCTGCGCAAGGCCTTCGGCGACAAGACCGTCCTGGACGGCATCGACCTGACCATCCGCCGCGGCGAGTTCGTCGTGCTGCTCGGGCCGAGCGGCACCGGCAAGACCACCCTGCTTCGCCTGCTCACCGGCCTCGAACAGCCCGACGCGGGCACCGTGCTCGTCCCGCCGCGGCGCACCACCGTCTACCAGGAGCCGCGCCTCATCCCGTCCAAGCGGGTGCTGGCCAACGTCGTGGTGGGACAGCGCCGTTCGCGGCAGACCCGCGAGGCCGGGTTGCGCGCGCTGGCCGAGGTGCACCTCGACGGCAAGGCCGGGCAGTGGCCCGCCACGCTCTCCGGCGGCGAGGCGCAGCGGGCGGCGCTGGCCCGCGCGCTGGTCCGCGAACCGGAACTGCTGCTGCTGGACGAGCCGTTCGCCGCCCTCGACGCGCTGACCCGCCTGCAGATGCAGGACCTCGTCGGCGACCTGGTCGCCCGGCACCGGCCCGCGGTGCTCATGGTCACCCACGACGTCGACGAGGCCATCCGCCTGGCCGACCGCGTGATCATCCTCGACCGGGGCCGCTTCGCCGTCGACACCGTCATCGACCTGCCGCGCCCGCGCGAGCACACCACCCCCGAATCCCTGCACCACCGCACCGAATTCCTCGCCCGGCTGGGTGTGGGAACCGCCTCCAGGAGCCTGTCATGAGCGAAACCCTCTGGTACACCCGCTGCCCGGTCCCGACCGCGAGCGGGCTGGCACACAGCCTCGGCTGGCTCGGCGACACCGCCGCCGCGGCCGGCCTCGACTTCGGCGTCCTGCAGGACGCGGGCCCGGAACTGGCCGGTCACCACTTCCTCCACGACCTGTCCGGCCTCGTCCGCGAGGGCGGCAACGTGCCCGCGCTCGCCGCCCGCGCGCAGGGCTCGCCCACCCGGCTGATCGGCCTGACCTGGATCGACGAGGCCCAGGCCATCCTGGTCGGCCCCGACTCCGCGGTCGCCGGGGCCGCCGACCTGGCCGGCCTGCGGATCGGCGTGCCCGCCTGGGCACAGGACCGGGCCCGCAGCTTCCCCCGCGCCATGGCCCTGCACGGCTTCGCGAACGCGCTGCGACAGGCCGGCCTCACCCTGGCCGACGTGCGCCCGGTGGAACTCGCCGTGGAGCGTGATCCCCAGGTGCGCACCGAGATCCAGAGCGCGCGGCGTTCCACCACCTGGGGGATCGAGGAACTGCTCGACGGCACCGTCGACGCCGTCTACGTCAAGGGCGCCCGGGCGCAGGAGGTCGCCCGCGAGCACGGGCTGCGCGTGGCGGTCGACCTGGACGCCACCGAACACAAGCGCGCGCGGGTGAACAACGGCACCCCGCGACCGATCACCGTGCACGCCGACCTGCTGGAGTCGCGGCCCGAGGTCGTCGTCGGCTTCCTGGCCCAGAGCCTGCGCGCCGCGGACTGGGCGGCGGGCGACCTCGACGGCGTCCGCGCCGTCCTGCAGCGCGAGACCCTGTCCGGCCCGGAGGGAGTCGTCGCGGCCTACGGCGAGGACTTCCACCGCGGGCTGCACCCGTCGCTGTCGGCCGAGCGCCTCGAACTGCTGGGGGTGCAGAAGCAGTTCCTCTACACCCACGGGTTCCTCGCCGCCGACTTCGACCTCGACTCCTGGGTCGCTCACGAGCCCCTGCGGCAGGCCGTCGAGCTGGTCGCCGCGGAGCGGGTGCCCGCATGACCGAGTTCTACTGGCGGCTGCCCACCCGCGGCGACGGCCGCCGGGCGCGCCCGGACCTGCGTCGCCGCGGCGGCTTCGCCGACGGTGTGGCGCCCCTGGCCGCCACCGACCCGCGCCGGATCGATGCCGACGGCTCCGGCGCGAACGGTGCCGGGGCGACGGCGGTCACGGACGTGCGTGCCGGTCGGTTCGGCCCCTTCGACGATCTCGCCCAGATCGTCCACGCGGCCGAGCTGACCGGCTTCGACGGCGTCCTCGCGCCCTACGATCCCCTCGGCGAGGAATCCTGGATCGTCGCGGGCGCCGCCCTGCGCGCGACCCGCTACGCCCGGATCGCGGTCGAGTTCCAGCCCGCCTTCGGCACGCCCGTCTACGCGGCCAAGGTCTCGGCGACCCTGCAGCGGCACAGCCACGGCCGCCTGGCCTGGCGCCTGGCCGTCGACACCGACGACGCCGACGCCCGTTCCCGCGGCGACCTCGTCGCCGGGGACGACCGCTACGCCCGCGCCGCGGAGTTCCTCACCGTCGCCCGCGGCGTCTGGAACGAATCCGAGGTCCCCGCCGCGGGATTCGCCGGGACCGGCTTCGACTACGCCGGGCGGTACTACGACGTGATCGACGGCGGCTTCCGCGGCATCCTGTCCGGCCTCCCCTTCCCGGAGGTCCACCTGTCGGGCACGTCCCCTGCCGCGCTGGAGCTGTCCGCCGCGCACGGCGACCTGCACCTGTTCGCCGAGACGTCCGACGGCCTCGACGGGCCGATCGCCGAGCTGCGCGCACGCGCGGCCGCGGCGGGCCGGACCGTGCGCATCGGCGTGGAGGTGCCGGTGATCGCTCGCGAGACCGACGCCGAGGCGCGGGCACGCGTGTCCCGCCAGCACGACGAGCTGGACCCGGGCGGCGCGGCACGCCGGGACGCCGACCTCGGCGACGGACGCCGGTCCGGCTTCCGCGCCCTCGGGCACGCCCAGGACATCGGCCTCGTCGGCAGCTACGAACGGGTGGCGCGGCGGCTGGCGGCCTACGGCGCCGACGTGGTCGTGCTGTCCGGCCACCCCACCATCGAGGAGGTGCACCGCGCGGGCGAACACCTGCTGCACCTGGCCGATCCCGTGGGCCGCACCCTCGCCCGAGCAGGAGAGTCCGCATGACCATCGACGTGTACTGGCGCATCGGCATGGAGGGCGACCACGCCTCCCTGCGCACCCCGCGCCGCTACAACCGCGGCAACGCGGGCGGCTACGGCCCCGGCAACCTCGCCCCGGCCATCCGCGGCGGCGCGCTGGACGACTACAGCTACCTCGACCACATGGCCGCGGTCGTGCGCGCCTCGGAGTCGGCCGGCTTCCTCGGCGGCCTGCTGCCCTCGTTCCCCGTCACCGACGACCCGTGGGCCGTCTCGGCCGCGCTGGCCGCCGAATCGACCACCTACCGGTTCATGGTCGCCTTCCAGCCCGGCTTCCTGCACCCGGTGCAGGCCGCCCGCATGTCGGCGAGCCTGCAACGCGCCACCGGCGGCCGCCTGGTCTACAACATCATCAGCGGGGGCGGCGGCCCGGCGCAGCTGTGGTGGGGCGACAAGGTCGCCCACGACGACCGCTACGCGCGCACCAGCGAATTCCTCGACGTGCTGCGCGGCGTGTGGGACGGGCACCCCTACGACCACGACGGGCGCTTCTACCGCACCGAGGGCGCGGCCCTGCCGCCCGGCCTGGCCGGGCAGCCGTTCCCGGAGGTCTACTTCTCCGGCTCCTCGGGCGCCGCGGTCGCCGCGGCGGGCCGCCACGCCGACTACTACCTGTCCTGGCTCGAACCGTTCGCCGACCTGCGCGCCAAGTTCGACGGGGTCCGCCGCCACGCCGAGAATCTCGGCCGCACACCGAAGTTCGCGGTCCGCATCGACATCGTCGCCCGGCACACCGAGGAAGCCGCCTGGGCCGAGATCGAGAAGGGCTGGGCCTTCGTCGACCGCGAGGCCGCCAACCGCGCCGCCGCGGGCGACTCCGTCGGCGCGGCCCGCATCGCCGGCTGGGTGCCCGAGACCATCACCGGCTACCGCGATCTCGAGGTCCAGCCCAACGTGTGGTGCGGCTTCAGCCTCATCCGCGGCGGGCCCGCCTTCGGCCTGGTCGGCAGCTACGAGCAGGTCGCCCAGCGGCTCGACGAGCTGATCGAGCTCGGTGTCGACGCCTTCATCCTCGCGGGCAACCCGCACCTCGAGGAGGCCTACCGGGTGGGGGAGGAAGTGCTGCCGCTGCTCGGCCGCTCCCGCCTCACCGCCCCCGGCGCGGTCTCCGACGTCCTGTCCATCGCCCGATAACGGAGCAACCATGACCACCACCGAAACCGTTCTGCCGGAGACCGTCTCGGCTTTCGTCGCCGCGGCCACCCGCGACGCCGAGACCGCCTTCCGCGTCTTTTGCGAGACCGGGACCGTCACCGGCAACGGCACCGTCAACTTCGTCGAACGCGTCCCCGGCGAGGAGATCGCCGTCGCCCTGAACGCGCCCGGCCCCTGGGCGGCCGAGCGCACCGTGTCGCCGGTCGTGGCGACCTTCGACGGCGAGGTCCTGGCGGGCACCGGCTCGGCCGGCTTCGTCACCGGCTACGCGAAGGTCTTCCGCGCCCACCCCGAGATCACCTCGGTCGTGCACATCCACACCCCGTGGCTCGGCGGCTGGGCCCAGACCCACCGCAGCCTGCCGATCCGCTACGCGGCCTCCCAGCGGCTGACCCTGTCCCGGGAGATCCCCCCGCACATCGACCGCAGCGTCGGCGCCGGCGACTTCATCCTCGGCGAGCTGGTGCGCGACCCGCACCTGGTCGCCATCTTCGAGGCCAACGGCGGCGCCAACGTGATCGGGCGCGCCGGCCTGCTCGAGCTGGCGAAGTTCGTCGTCCTGCTCGAGGAGGGCGCCCAGTACCAGGCCATCGCCGAGACCCTCGGCGGCTCGGTCGAGTTCGATCCGTCCAACCTCGCCGTCCAGTGGTCGCGCAGCGGCCTGGCCGACGAAGCCCGCCGCCTCGGCCTGATCTGAGAGACCACACCATGACACTGCGCGTCGGCTACTTCCCCCACAACAATTCGCTGTTCGTGCTGCGCCACCGCGGCATCCTCGAACAGCGCGTCCCCGACGTCGAATGGGTCGACCTGCGGGCCCTGCCCGCCGCCGACCGGGTCGACCCCACCAGCGCGCTGCCCAGCGAGCACTCCGACTGGCTGTTCACCGAGGGCGGCTACGACATCGTCGGCACCGGCTTCACCCCGCCGCTGACGGCCCTCGGCAACGACCGCGACATCGTCTACCTCGGCATCTCCGGCCCGCGGGTGGAGAACGGCCGCCTGGTCGCCCCCGCCGCGAGCGGCATCACCACCCCCGCCGACCTGAAGGGCAAGCGCGTCGGCATCGCCCACGGCTCCTGGCAGACCACCCTGCTGCTGTTCGCCCTGCACGGGGCCGGGCTGTCCTGGTCCGACGTCGTCCCCCTCGACACCGACGTGCGCGGCGGCGGGGAGGACCTGCTCGCGGGCCGCATCGACGCCTGGGTCGGCGCCTACCCGGGGCTGGCCGCGGTCGAGCAGCAGCTCGAGCTCACCACGCTGGTCGACACCGCCTCGGTGTTCAGCCACCCGTCGCTGTGGTTCACCCGTCGCGACGTCGCCGAGAACCGCCGCGAGGACGTCGAGGCCGTGCTGGCCGCGCTGCGCGAATCCGACGCCTGGATCGCCGAGAACCCGCGCGCCGCCGCGCAGTACTTCGTCGACGACGCCCACGCCCGCGGCGCGGCCGCCGACCTGGACACCTGGGAAGCCGCGTTGCGCGGCCGCCCGTTCGGTGTCCACCCCGTGAGCGAGGAATTCCTCGACGAGCAGCAGCGCGCCGCCGATCTGCTCGCCGAGGCCGGGCTGCTGCCGCGGCGGGTCGACGTGCGCTCGGCGGTGCTGCCGTGGGTCGGCCAGGTCCTCACCGCCGCCGTCTGACCCCGGACACACGACCGCCCCGGCATCGGAGATCCTCCGGTGACCGGGGCGGAACGCGTTCTCAGCGGGCCGGTTGGGCCTCGGTGTGCTCGGCCGCGCGCAGGCGGCGGAACTCGAACCAGTAGGTGAGCGACACGGCACCGTAGGAAGCCAGTGCCACGGCTCCCGGTAGCAGTACCAACGCGATGATCAACGACAACAGGACAGCCATGGTGCCCTCCCCGCGAACGGTGATTGTGCGATGAAAGTGGTGGTCAGCGCGTCGTTGCGCCGGGTTCGACAGTGAGCCTCGTCTTCCGATGCTAGGCGTTGGACGCCTGTCCGGCACAGCCCGTGTCGTGTGATGCCGGTCATGCCCGCCGCGGAGTGTCCTCTGGATCACAGCCCCACGTTGAGGTTGAATAGACAACCGTATCTGGCTTCACCGCGTCACGAGTTCTCGTCTTCGGCTTCACCACGAACCAACCGACGAAGGAGCACGAGCGTGAGCATGATCCTGGCGGCAGTGCCGGACGTCATGGCGATGCACGACACCGTCCTCGCCCAGATCGGCAATCCCACCCCCGAGGCCCCGCCCATGGCGGAGAAGATCCTCCAACTCGGCCGGTACTTCACCTGGATGGTCCTGCTGTCCGGCGTCACCGCCATCACCTACGGCGGCGGGCGCTTCGCCTGGGAGAAGTGGAGCGGCGGCGGCCTGCAATCGCCGAAGATGATCGCCGGCGCCATGGCCGGGGGCACCGTCGCCACCAGCGCGGGCACGATCATGAACGCGGTCATCGGCGGCTGAGCCGCGGCCCGTAGGGTCGGGGCCATGCGGATCCTTCTCGCGGGCGCCACCGGAGTCATCGGCGTCCGGTTGCTGCCCCTGCTGGTCGGCGCCGGCCACGAGGTGGCCGGCCTGACCCGAACCCCCGGCAAGGCCGAGACCCTGCGCGCGGCGGGCGCACTGCCGCTCGTGCGCGACGTCTACGACGCCGACGGTCTCGTCGAGGCCGCCGTCGCGTTCGCGCCCGACCTGGTGATGCACCAGCTCACCGACCTCCCCGACGACATCGCCGACCTGGCGGCCTCTGGCGAGGCCAACGCGCGCATCCGGACCGAGGGCACCGCCAATCTGCTCGCCGCCGCGAAAGCCGCGGGCGCCCGGCGCTTCCTGGCCCAGAGCATCGCCTGGGAGCCGCCCGCGGGCCGCGGCGCGGTCATCGCCGCCCACGAGGCGGCGGTGCTCGACGCCGGGGGAGTGGTCCTGCGGTACGGCCAGTTCCACGGCCCGGGAACCTATTACGAGACCGAACCGCCCGGACACCCCCGCGTCCACGTGGACACCGCGGCCGCCCGCACCGTCGAACTCCTCGACGCCCCCACCGGCACGATCGTCGTCACCGACCCCGCGTAGCCGGGGGCGGCGCCGGGTGCGGCTCGGTCACCCCGCGACGAGCCACTCCGGTGCGCGGTCGAGGCGCGGGACGGCGGCCGAGACCCGGGCGACCAGCTGCCACGGTCGTTTCGTGTCGGTGGTCGCCTTGCCGCTGGTGAGGATCGCCCCGGACAGCCCGCGTTCGGGGTCGGCCCAGCCGTACTGGGTGGTCAACCCGCTGCGGCCGACGTGGAATCGGGTGTCCCGGCCGAACTTCGAGCGACGGCCGCCCAGCTCGAAGCCGGCCCGGCTGACCCGGCCCGCGATGCCGGGGATGCGGTCGGCGGGGGCGATGGCGTCGCGCAGCGCGGCATGGCCGAGGACGCGGATGCCGTCGAGTTCGCCGCCCCGGGCGAGGATCTCGTAGAACCGGGAGAGTTCCCCTGCCGTGGTGATCAGGTTGCCCGACGGCAGTTCGGCGGTGAGGAAGGCGTCGCCGTCGGACTTGGACGCCTTGTCCATGCGCCCGCCCAGCGCCTTGCTCGCCACGAAGTTCGCCAGCCGGGACTGCGGCGGGCCGGTCTTGACGCTGGGGACCACGCTCGCCACGTCGGCGGCGTCGACGCCGAAGTTGTTCCAGCGGAAGCCCAGCGGGTCCAGCACCTGCTCGGCGAGATGGTCCCGCATGCGCTTGCCGGTCGCCCGCTGGACCAGCAGCCGCAGGATGAGGCCGCCGGTCAGCGCGTGATACACGCGGAATCGGTCCGGCGGCCAGCTCGGCTTCAGGTCCGCGAGGGCCCGCACGGCGAGCGCCTCGTCGAGGACCACCTCGTTGCCCTTGTACGGCGGGGTGAGGAAGGGCACCCCGGCCGAGTGCGACAGCACCTGACCGATGGTGATCCGCTCCTTGCCCCGGGCGGCGAACTCCGGGATGTAGGCGCAGACCCGGTCGTCGGCCGCGAAGGCTCCCTGCTCCATCAGCATCGCCGTCACCGTCGCCGCGACGCCCTTGGCTGTCGAGAAGCCGCAGAACGGCATCTGCGGGGTGACCAGGATCTTCTCCGCGTCCGCGCCGTCGCGGGGCCCGTTGCCCCAGCCGTGCCCGATGGCGCGGTTCAGCAGGATCCGGCCGTTGCGCCGCAGACACACCTGGATCGCCGGCGTCGTCCCCAGCGCATACCAGTCCCGCACCGCGCCCCACAGCGACTCCACCGCCGCGGCCGACATCCCGGCCGCCCGGGGATCGTCCTCGTCCCCGACCGTCGTCACGGCGTCCAGATCCTCGGCGACCGACACCAACCTGCCCGGTAGCGCACTCATGCCGACCACCCTAACGCCGCCGCACCGCGCCGACCTGAGACCGATCTGAGACCGGCCTGAGGACGGCTGTTCCGTGGATCACGGCCGGTGCCTGCGCGTCCGCCGCGGCGTCAGTCGGCCTTGGTGTCGACCTCCCACTGGGCGAACTCCGCGTCGCGGCCGGTCGAGCCGTCCCAGGAGTGCGCCTCGAACGCGCGGTCCCTCAGGAACTCCAGGAAGCCAAGGTTCTGGTCCCCGCGGCGGTACGCGCCCATGTTCGTCACGACGAGGTCGTCGATCGGCGGCGTCACCCGCGCGGATTTCAGCGCGCGGGCGACCTCGGTGGCCGCCGGCCGCAGATCCTCGACGGACCGCGCCGTCCACAGGGCGAGCGTGACCTCGGCGAGCGTCCGGTCGGTCTTGCCGTCGACCGAAGCCAGGCTCACGCGGAACACGCACTCGCCGCGCCGGAGGTCGAGCCGCTCCTGCAGGAGATCAAGGACCCGCTTCTCCTCGGCGTCCTCCGTACCCGGAATACACCGGGGGAAGGACTCGGCCACGACGGTGGTCGTCGTCGGCGCCGTATCCGCCGCGGTCGAATGCCCGCCCTCCCCACACCCGGTCATCGAACCCGCCGCGAGTATCACCAGTGCCGCGCCGACGGCGCCGGCCGTCGACACCGGTCGGACCGGCACGGATTTCGGGGACCGCCCCGCTGCCGTGTCCGCGAACGGCCGAACGACCTTGTCGGTTGTCGACATTCCCCCGAAGTCCTTCCCCTGGAACGAATCGTGCAGGAACCGACGCCGGACCGGCGGAGGTTCGACGAGGACGTTATCGGATCGGGTAGTCGGCTACTCGTTCGCCGGCCGGGGGTGCCGGTTCACGATGGGGGAACGTCGGATACCGGCGATCGGCGCCGGTGTCGCAACGACCGGACACGGCTCGCCGTGATCGCGCAGGCGATGAGGGCACGGCGAGCGGGCAGGTGGACGATCATGACTGATGGACAGCGCAGCGCCCTGATCATCGCGTGCGACGACTACCACGACACGGGCTTGCGGAAACTGCGGGCCCCGGCCCGCGACGCGCAGGAACTGGCCGCGGTGCTCAGCGATCCCGAGGTCGGCGGCTTCGACGTGCGCACGTCGCTCAACGAACCGGCCCACGTGATCGGGGAGACGGTCGAGGAGTTCTTCGCCGACCGGGGCACCGACGATCTACTGCTGGTGCACTTCTCCTGCCACGGGGTCAAGGACGAGGACGGCGAACTGTATTTCGCGGCCACCAACACCAAACTGCGCCGCCTCGGCGCCACGGCGGTCGCCGCGGAATTCGTGAATCGCCGGATGAACCGCAGCAGGTCCCGGCGGATCGTGCTGCTGCTCGACTGCTGCTACGCGGGCGCGTTCGAGCGCGGCATGACCCATCGAGCGGACACGGGAATGAACCTGCAGGAGCAGCTCTCCGGGCGGGGACGCGCGGTGATCACCGCCTCGAGCGCGATGGAATACTCGTTCGAGAGCGGCGAACTCGCCGACGCCGCCGGGGAACGGCCCTCGCTGTTCACCGGGGCACTGGTCGACGGACTCCGCACCGGGGAGGCCGACCGCAATCAGGACGGGCTCATCACGCTCGACGACCTCTACGACTACGTCTACGCCAGGGTGCGCGCGTGCTCACCCCATCAGACCCCGCTCAAATGGGCCTTCGGCGTGCAGGGCGAGCTGTACATCGCGCGCCGGACCAGGCGTCTCGCGCATCCGATCCCGCTGCCCGAGGAACTGGAGCAGCTGCTCGGGAGCCCGCTGCCGAGCGTGCGGGAGGCCGCCGTCCGCGAACTCGCCAAGCTCGTCGTCGGCAAACACCTCGGCATGGCGGAGGCGGCGGTCCGGGCGCTGGAAGAGCTGCTCGCCGACGACAGCCGGGCCGTGTCGGCGGCCGCCGCGGCGGCGTTGCGTGCCGCCGCACCGACGCCCGCGCCGCTGCTGGCCTCCGGGGCACCGGCCGCCGAGAAGACTCCCGGCCGTGGACCGGCGGCCGCGGTCCCCGATCCGGGCCCGCCCCCCACTCGGATCGATCCGTCGCGGTCGGTCGACGACCGCCCGAGCGCGGACGATCACGACACTCGGGACCGCCACCCGGCGCGGTCGGCCGATGGCGGCACAGGCCGGGGCGAGTCGGCCGCCAGACCGAGCACCGCGTCGCAGCCCGGTCTGCGGCCGCCCGGCCCGCGGTCCGGGGACGGCGACCGGCACGCCTCGCACCGCACCGCGTCGTCGACCACCCGGGGGCGAACCCCACGGCATTCGAGCGGAGCCCGATCACCGGTGCCGGGGCCGCCGGTACCCCCCGATCGGGCCCGGCGCGAC
>NZ_BAGK01000105.1 GCF_000308795.1 Nocardia thailandica NBRC 100428
CCGGCACCGACCACTGCGACTGGATCTTCCTCGGCGCGATGCTCGGCGACACCGAGGGCAACATGGCCCTGCCGCCGACCATGCTGCACATGATCCTGCCCCGCGCGGACTACACCATCGTCGAGGA
>NZ_BAGK01000104.1 GCF_000308795.1 Nocardia thailandica NBRC 100428
CGCCAGCCGATCGCGCTCGGCGCGGTCCAGTTCGGCCGCCAGCGCGGTGCGTTCACCGGACGTCAGCATCCTGGCTCCTCTCCACTTCCTCGGATTCCCCGCGCGGCGGCCTCGGCGGCCGCGCTCGAACCCATGGTGGTGCGCCCGGTGCCGCCCGCGCTGCCACGCCTCCCGCTGGATGGAAGGGAAATCCGCCACGCCCGGCCGGGGCGGCCATGATCACCGGGTCACAGTCCCGGCCCCTCGGAGGAGACCCATGCCCATCGACCCGACCCGCGCGCTCGGCGCGGAGCTGCCACCGCGCGAGTTCGCCTGGACACCGACCGACGTGGCCCTGTACCACCTCGGCGTCGGGGTGGGCGCGCGCTGGACCGACCCGGGCGAACTGCGCTACCTCGACGACCGCACCCCGGTCGTCCTGCCCACCTTCGCCACCGTCGCGCCCACCCTGCGCGACACCGAACCGCCGACGGTGCGCTTCCCCGGCGTCGACATCGACCTGGCGCGGGTCGTGCACGGACACCAGGAGATCGTGGTGCACCGCCCGATCCCGCCGACGGGCACCGGCGTCGCCACCGGCCGCCTCACCGAGGTGTGGGACAAGGGCTCGGCGGCCGTGCTGGTGCAGGAACACACCGTCGCCGACCCGGCGGGCGAGCCGCTGTGGACCGCGCGCTCGTCCATCTTCGCCAAGGGAGAGGGCGGGTTCGGCGGCGAGCGCGGTCCCCGGGCCGTCGCCGGAACCCCCGATCGCGCACCCGATCTCGACGTGACGGTGCCGACCCTGCCGCAGCAGGCGCTGCTCTACCGGCTCTGCGGCGACCGCAACCCGCTGCACTCCGACCCGGCCTTCGCCCGGGCCGCCGGATTCCCGGACCCTATCCTGCACGGGCTGTGCACCTACGGCATCGCCGCCAAGGCGCTCACCGACGCCGCCCTGTCCGGCGACCCGGCCCGGGTCGCCGGCTTCCACGCGCGCTTCGCCGGGGTCCTCTACCCGGGCGAGACCCTGCGCATCCGGGCCTGGCGCGGCGAGACCGGGCTCACCGCCGTCGCCTCCGCCCCGGAACGGGACGACGCCGCGGTCCTGTCCGACGTCCGCCTGACCTGGCGGTGACCCGGACGCGCCCCGGCGGACCCGGGGCGCGTCAGCGGGCGGGGTGGTCCTGTGCCGGTCCGGCGGCCTTGGCTCCGGGCTCGTCGAGTCCGGGCGGGACCGGCGCCTCCGATGGGGGGACGATCCGGCGCGGCATCATCGCGCACGCGCACACCAGCACCAGCGTCGACGCGGCGATCGCCGCGAACACCCCGTGCACGGCCGAGGCGAGCGTGTGGGGCGCGGGCGGATCCTCGCCGCCGAGCCGGGCGGTGACCAGCGCGCCGAACACCGCGACGCCCACGGCGCTGCCGAGGGAGCGGGCGAACATGTTGGCCGAGGTCACCACCCCGCGTTCGGACCGGCGGGCCGCGGTCTGGGCGGCGATGAGCGTGGGGGTCGCGACCAGGCCCATGCCCGCGCCGACCACGAAACACGAGGCGGCCACCTGCCACAGCGGGGACTGCTCGCCGATCAGCAGCGTCGAGGCGGTGCCCGCCGCCGCCACACCGCTGCCCAGCACCGCGCAGGCGCGGAAGCCGAAACGCAGGTAGACGCGCCCAGCGTTGGCCGCCGACAGCGGCCAGCCCAGGGTCAGCGCCCCGGTGACCACCCCGGCCACCAGCGCGCCCGTGCCGAGCACGCCCTGGTTGAACATCGGCACATAGGTGGTGAAGCCGAACAACAGCGCCCCGCCGAGCATCGAGGCGGCGCTGCTCGCCACGACGACCCGGCGGGTGAACAGCCACAGCGGCAGGACCGGGTGCTCGGCGCGCGTCTGCGCGGCAACGAACAGCGCCAGCAGGATCGCGGCGCAGGCGAACACGCCGATCCCGGTGGGGGAGGACCACCCCCAGCTCCGGCCGCCCTCCAGGAGCCCGAGCACCAGCGCGCCCGCGCCGACGGTCAGCAGGGCGGCCCCGGCGTAGTCGACGCGCCGGTGGCCGTGCGGCGCGGTCTCGGCGAAGCGGCGCGCCAGCAGCCACGCGGCCGCGCCCGCCAGCGGCAGATTGACCAGGAAGATCCAGCGCCAGCCGAGGTAGTCGGCGAAGACGCCGCCCAGCAGGGGGCCGGTCACCGACGCCGCCGCCCACACCGCGGCCAGGTAGCCCTGCACGCGGGCGCGTTCGGTGAGGGTGTACAGGTCGCCGGCGATCACCATCGTCGTCGGCTGGATCGCGCCCGCGCCCGCGCCCTGGACGGCGCGGAACACGATGAGCGAGACCATGTTCGGCGCGAGCCCGCACAGCAGCGAACCGAGCGCGAACAGGGCGATGCCGCCGAGGATCACCGGCTTGCGCCCGACGCTGTCGGCCAGCGCCCCGTACAGCGGCACGGTGACCGCCTGGGCGAGCAGGTAGCTGGTGAACAGCCACGGGAACAGCGCGAAGTCGCCGAGCGCCGTGGTGATCGACAGGACCGCCGTGGCCAGGATCGTCGAATCCAGCGCCACCAGGCCGGTGGCCAGCATGAGCGCGGTCAGGACGGGCCCCCGGTCGCGACCGGCGCCCGCGCCGAGGTCCGGGGGCAGCGTATCGGTGGCCACGCTCAGAAGCGGATCCGCACGGTGCCCGAGCACGGGCGGGCCTGGCAGGCCAGGGTGTAGCCCGCCGCGATGTCCTCCGGTTCCAGCACCGTCGGGCCGGGCATGCTCACCTCGCCGTCCACGACCGTGGCCGCGCAGGAACCGCATTCGCCCTCGCGGCAGGAGTAGGGCACGTCGAGGCCGCCCGCCAGCATCACGTCGACCAGGGTCCGCGAGCGCGGCCAGCTCAGGCTGTGCACGGCCCCGTCCAGCTCGACCTCCACCGTCGCGGCGTCCTCGCCCTCGGTCGCGGTGATCGCCTCGGTCTCGGCGAACGGGTCACCGGAGAGCGAGGTGAAGACCTCGCTGGTGATCCGCTCCCGCGGCCAGCCCGCTCCGCCCAGCGCGGCGCGCACCGCGTCCATGAACGGGCCCGGCCCGCAGACGAACGCCTCGCATCCCGGGAACGGCGCGGCCAGCGCGGCCAGCGCCGCGGCGCCGGGCAGGCCCTGCACGGATTCGAGCCAGTGCAGCACGGTCAGCCGCTCGGGGTACCGGGCGGCGAGCTCGCGCAGCTCGGCGGCGAAGATCACCGAGGACTCGTCGCGGTTGGCGTAGCACAACACCACCCGCCCGCCGCCGCGCGCCAGCGCGGACCGCAGGATCGACATCACCGGGGTGATGCCGCTGCCCGCGGCGAAGAGCAGCAGATCGGTGTCGAGCGACGCGGGCGTGAACGCCCCCGAGGGCGGCAGCACCTCCAGCGTGTCGCCCGCAACGATGTTGTCGCACAGCCAGTTCGACGCGTAGCCGCCCGCGGTGCGCTTCACCGTGACCTTCGGCGGTTCCCCGGTGAAGGGCGAACTGGCCAGGGAGTAGCAGCGCGCCACCGCGCCTTCCGATCCGGGCACGCGCAGGGTGAGGAACTGGCCGGGCCGGTAGGCGAAGCGCTCCGCCGCCGCCTCGGGCACCTCGAACACCAGCGACCGCGCCTCGGCCGTCTCCTCCACCACGGCGACGACGCGCAGGGTCACGGCCCGCGCGGTCCGCGGCGCCTCGGCGATCGCTCTCGTCACTGGTCCTCCTCCGAACGGGTACCGGGCCCGGAACTCCCGGCGCGTGCGGGCACGGCGCCGGTCCGGGACGTGTGCTCCACCGTCGCCGCAGGCGCGCGCCTTGGCGAGCGCCTGTTCCCGATGGGCGGGACAACGCCGGCGCCCGCCCGCTGATCGGGAGGATCACCCGGTCCCGGCCCCGCGCGGACCTAGCGTCGCGGCGTGGACACTCGATATTCCGGGGGCGCCCGATGAACCGCATGCAGAACACCGTCGCGCTGGTCACCGGCGCGGCCCGGGGCATGGGCCGCGCCCATTGCCTGCGCCTGGCCGAGGAGGGCGCCGACATCCTCGCGCTCGACGCCGACACCGACACCGCCGCCACCGAGCTCGCCGAGACCGCCGCGGCGGTGACCGCCGCGGGCCGCCGGTGCGTGACCGGCACCGCCGACGTGCGGGACCGCGACGCGCTCACCGCCGCCGTCGCGGCCGGGACGAGCGAACTGGGCGGCGGTCTGGACGTGATCGTGGCCAACGCCGGCGTCTACGCCGACCTGGCGCCGTCGTGGGAACTGACCGACGAGGCCTGGCAACGCACGGTCGACATCAACCTGACCGGCGTGTGGCACACCGTGTGCGCGGCCGTGCCGCTGCTGGCCGAGGGCGGTTCGGTCGTCCTCGTCAGCTCGACCAACGGGCTGGTCGGCGCGGCGAACGCCGCCCACTACTCCGCGAGCAAGCACGCCGTGGTCGGCCTGGCCCGCACCCTGGCCAACGAGCTGGGCCAGCGCGGCATCCGGGTCAACACCGTGCATCCCGGTTCGGTCGCCACGCCGATGATCCTCAACGACGCGGTGTACGCCAAGATCCGGCCCGACCTCGCGCACCCCACCCGCCAGGACGCGGCCGAGGCACTGGCCGCCCGCACCCTGCTCCCGGTGCCGTGGGTCGACCCGGTCGACGTGGCGAACGCGGTGCTCTTCCTCGCCTCCCCCGAGTCCCGTTACGTGACGGGAACCCAGCTCGTGGTGGACGCCGGACTGATCCAGAAGGTGTGACATGGGACGTGTTTCGGGAAAAGTAGCCCTCGTGACGGGCGCCGCGCGCGGTATCGGCCGCGCGCAGGCCGTCCGCCTGGCACAGGAGGGCGCCGACATCGTCGCCGTCGACCTGTGCGGCCCGGTCGACACGGTGGTGACCCCGCCTGCGACGCCGCAGGACCTGGCCGAGACGGTGCGTGCCGTGGAGGAGACCGGCGCCCGCGTCGTGGCCGCCACCGTGGACGTCCGGGACGGCGCGGCGCTGCGCGAGACCGTCGACGCGGCCGCCGCGGACCTCGGCGGGCTCGACATCGTCTGCGCCACCGCCGGGATCAGCTCCAGCGGCGCTGCCCTGGATCTCACCGAGGCGCACTGGCGCACCATGATCGACGTCAACCTGACCGGCGTGTGGCAGACCTGCAAGGCCGCCACCCCGCACCTGATCGCCCGCGACGGCGGGTCGATGATCCTCACCAGCTCCATCGCGGGTCTGCGCGGGCTGGTCGGGGTCGCCCACTACGTCGCCGCCAAACACGGTGTCGTCGGCCTGATGCGGTCGCTGGCCAAGGAACTCGCGCCGCACAACGTGCGGGTGAACTCGATCCACCCGACCAACGTCGACACCCCGATGATCCAGAACGACGTGGTGCGCGGCATGTTCCGGCCGGACCGGGAAAACCCGACCCGTGCGGAGTTCGCCGAGGCGGCCCGGCTGATGAACATGCTGCCCATCCCGTGGGTGGAGCCGGTCGACATCGCCAACGCCGCGTTGTTCCTCGCCTCCGACGAGGCGCGCTACATCACCGCGGTCACGCTGCCGGTGGACGCGGGCAGCACCCAGCGCTGACCCGGTCCCCGACGACGAAGAACGGCTCCACCCGGATCGGGTGGAGCCGTTGTTCGTCGTGCCGGACGGATTCAGCCCGCCTTGCGGGTGAGGAAGGCCAGCACCGCCGACTCGAAGGCGTCCTTCTGCTCGATCATCGCCCAGTGCCCGCAGTTCGGGAACACGTGCAGTTCCGCGTTCGGGATGGTGCGCATGGGGATCAGGGCCATGTCCAGCGGGCTGACGCGGTCGTCGCGCCCCCAGGTGAGCAGGGTCGGCGCCTGCACCTTGTGCAGCATCGCCCACGGCGGCGGCGCGTCGGAGGACTCCATCGCCCGCACCATGGCGGCGAAGGCGGCCTTGCTGTACATCCGGCGCGCGCTGTCCAGCGTCGCCGGGTCGGTCGCCTGGGTCCAGCGCTCCTCGATCAGCTCCTCGGTGACCAGCGCCGGGTCGTACACCATCGAGTACAGCCACTGGATCAGCCGCTCCCGGGTGGGGTCGTCGGTGAACTCCTGCAGCAGCTTGATGCCCTCGCCGGGGCCGGGGCTGAAGATGTTCTTGCCGATGCCGCCGATGGTCACCAGCCGGCCGACCCGATCCGGGTGCGCGATGGCGTAGTTGAGCGCCACGCCGCCGCCCATGGAGTTGCCGACGATGTCCACGCGGTCAAGGCCGAGGGCGTCGACGAAGCGGACCACCGCGTCCAGCGCGGTGATCATCGGGTGCCCGCCGAAGTCGTCGCTCTCGCCGAAACCGGGGAATTCGAGGATCAGGCACCGGAAGCGCTCGGCGAACACCGCGAGGTTGCCGCGGAAGTTGCGCCAGCCCGTGACGCCGGGACCCGATCCGTGCAGCAGGAGCAGCGGCGGGCCGTCACCCGCCTCGTGATACCGCAGCACGCCCGCGTCGGTGCGGATCTCGCGCCGGGTCGACTCGAATCCGAACTCGTTCACGCGTGCGTCCCGCCGTCGATGCGGATCTCGGTGCCGGTGATGAACGCGCCGTCCTCGGAGACGAGCATGGCGATCACCCCCGCCACCGCGGTCGGGTCGCCCATGCCCGCGCCGCCGGACTCCAGGTCGGTCGGCAGCACGGGGGACAGCTTGGCGAACAGCGCCCAGTCCGCGTCGGCGGGCACGTAACCCGGTGTGGCGTCGGTGATCCCGGACTTGATGCTGCCCGGCGCCACGCTCACCGCCCGCAGCCCCTTGCCGCCGAACTCGAGGGCGAGCGCGTGGGTGAAGGACTGGATGCCGCCCTTGCTGGCCGCGTAGGCCGCCATGTACGGGTGGGCGAACGCGGCCGAGGTGGAACTGAAGTTGACCACCGTGGAGCGCGGATTGGCCAGCAGCGCGGGCAGCGCCTCGCGCACCACAAGGAACGTGCCGGTGAGATTGACCCGCAGGATCAGGTCCCACAGCTCGAGGCTGGTCTGCTCGGTGTGCGAGGCGCGCAGGATGCCCGCCGCGTTGACCACCGAGTCCAGGCCGCCCAGCGTCGCGACCGCGTCGGCGACGCCGGTGGCCACCGACGCCTCGTCGCCGATGTCGAGGGTGGCGGTGGTCAGCCGGTCGGCGACCCCGCGCCGCTCGGCCTCGGCCGCCGTGGCCGCCAGGCCGTCCGCCGATACGTCGGCGCCGACCACGACCGCGCCCTCCTCGAGCAGGCGCAGCGCGGTGGCCTGCCCGATGCCGGAGGCGGCGCCGGTGACCAGCGTCCGGTGGCCGTCGAGTCTGTTCATGGGTTCTCCTTCTCGTCGGATGGCGCGCTCAGCCGAGCCGGCCGGGGACCGGCTCGTGCCGCAGCGCGTCGGTGGTCACGTCGCCCGCGCGGACGGCGTTCTCGATGGTGTCGCGCAGCGCGGGACAGGTCGGGATCCAGTTGCTCGGCTCGCCCAGCGCCGCGCGCCGGGCGAATTCCGGGCACGCGGACTGGGCGTCGTCGAGCCACTGCACGCTGGTGTGACTCGGGCTGTACTTCTCGACAAGGACGCGGTTACCGCAGGTACCGCACTGCAGAGGGTGCATGATCGCCGCCGTTCCTCAGCGCAGGCCCGCGGCGTGGCGCGCGCCCACGTAGCCGAACACCATCGCGGGGCCGATGGTCGCGCCCGCGCCCGCGTAGTCGTTGCCCATCACCGCGGCCGAGGTGTTGCCCGCGGCGTAGAGGCCGTCGACGACCGAACCGTCGGCGCGCAGCACCTGGGCGTTCTCGTTGTAGACCAGCCCGCCCTTGGTACCCAGGTCGCCGATCCGCACGCGCAGCGCGTAGTAGGGGCCCTTGTCGAGGACGTCGAGCGCGGGCCGGGGCAGGGTCGGATCGCCGTAGTAGTTGTCGTAGGCGCTGGCACCGCGGTCGAAGTCGTGGTCCTTGCCCTCGCGCGCGAAGTCGTTGTAGCGCACGACCGTCGCCGCGAGCGCGTCGGTGGGGACACCGATCGCGGCGGCCAGTTCGGTGACCGTGTCGGCGGTCCGCACCAGGCCGGTCTCGAGCCAGTCCTTCGGGAACTTCTGGCCGGGCACGATGCCGCCGATCGGGTAGCGGCTCTTGGCCCTGGCGTCGAAGATCAGCCAGGCCGGGTCGTGGCCGCCCGCGAGCTGGGCGTGCACGAAGGTCACGTACGGCGAGGACTCGTTGGTGAACCGGCGGCCGGTGCCGTCGACGATGATCGAGCGCGGGATCGACCGTTCCGACACCAGCACCTGGTTGATGCCGTCGGGGCGCTGGAACGAGGGCATCCACCACGCGTCGTCCATGAGATCGACCGCGGCGCCGGCCGCTTCGCCCGCGACGATGCCGTCGCCGGTGTTGTCGGTGGACGCGGCGCTGAAGTTGTCGCGGCCGCCCTCGGGCAGATACCGCTTGCGCATGGCCTGGTTGTGCTCGAAGCCGCCGGTGGCCAGCAGCACGCCGTGCCGCGCCCGGATGCGGTACTCGCGGCCGTCGCGTTCGGCGACCACGCCGAGCACCGCGCCCGCGTCGTCGGTGACCAGCGAGCGCATCGGGGTGTTCAGCCACAGCGGCACGTCCGCGTCGCGCAGGGCGAGCCGCAGCCGGGCGATGAGCGCGCGGCCCAGGGTGTCCATGTGGCGGCGCAGCAGGATCGCCTTCACCGCGCGCAGGCCGGTCAGCAGCGCGGTCCAGCGCGCCTTCCAGGTGCGGGTCACCATGTTGAGCTGGACGAAGTCCTTGGAGGTGATGAACAGGCCCGGCGGGGTCGCCAG
This sequence comes from Nocardia thailandica NBRC 100428, assembly GCF_000308795.1. Lineage (GTDB taxonomy): Bacteria > Actinomycetota > Actinomycetes > Mycobacteriales > Mycobacteriaceae > Nocardia > Nocardia thailandica. The sequence goes on from NZ_BAGK01000104.1 coordinate 8,770, forward strand.
GGCGGCGGGACGCAGCAGGTCCTCGTCGGCGCCGAGCTGCCGCAGATCGACCGGCAGCGGCTCGATCGAGCGGCCGTTCGGGCGGCCGCCCGGCGCCTCCGGGTGGTAGTCGGAGTAGCCCGTGCACCATTGGAAGCGCAGGTGCGGGCTGGTCTCGAGGAACTCGAGCATGCGCGGGCCCTCGTCGATGAACCGGTCGAGGTTGGCCGAGGGCACCCGGTCGCCGACGACGGCGTCGAGGTAGGCGCGGACGTCGGCGCGGGAGTCGCCGAGTCCCTCCCGCAGCAGGGTCGGGTTGTTGGGCACCCAGATGCCGCCGCCGGACAGCGCGGTGCTGCCGCCGTAGTGGGCGCCCTTCTCGATGACCAGGGTGTCCAGGCCGCGGTCGGCGGCGGCGAGTGCCCCGGTGAGGCCGCCCGCGCCGCTGCCGACGACCAGAAAACCGACTTCGTGATCCCAATGTTGTTCCGTGGCAGGCACGTGCGTCTCTTCCTTCCGGAGAACTCGGCGGTGGCGTCAGCCGAAGGCGATGTCGGACGCGGACCAGAACGCGCGCATCCCGGTGATGCGGGCGTCGGCGTCGAAGGTCATGACATCGATCGGCTCGATCGTGATGGTCTTGTCCCCGGCCCGGGTCACCACGCGCAGGCCGAAGGCCGCGTTGTCGCCTGCGACGCGGACGGTGAGCAGTTCGGTGTGGCGGGTGGTGCCGTCGAGCGCGCCGTAGAACTTCTCGATGGCGGCGCGGCCGGTGTGCGGTGCGGAACCGACCGGGTCCTCGACGGTCGCGTCCTCGGTGTAGAGGGCGGCGATGTCGGCGGCGGTGCCGGTGCCGACCAGTTCGACGTAGCGGCGCACGGTGGCGCGGATGTCGTCGGGTGAGGCCATGGGGGCTGCTCCTGGGGGTGTGGGGGTGGGATGTGTGAACCGAACCACAGCGGCCGGCCCGCGGGGCCGCGCCTTCCCGCCCAGCGGGAAGGCGCCGGTGTGCCGCGGGCCCCGCGGCCTATTCGCCGAGCATGTCGCGCACCGCGAGGTGGCTGAACAGCATGGACGCGCCGATCGGGTTGCCCCCGCCGGGGTAGACGGTGCCGCTGACCGCGGCCATGGTGTTGCCCGCGGCGTACAGGCCGGGAATCGGGGCGCCGTCGCGGTCGAGCACCCGCGCGGCGCTGTCGGTGCGCAGGCCGCCCTTGGTGCCCAGGTCGGAGATGCCGAACGCGGCCGCGTGGAACGGGCCCTGCTCGATGGTGACCAGGGGCGGCTCGCCGCCCGAGAAGGCCCGGTCGTAGGCTTCGTCGCCGCGGCCGAAGTCGGGATCGGCCCCGGCGGCGACGTGCTCGTTGAACCGCGCGACCGTGGCCTCGAGCCGCGCCGCGGGCACGCCGATCCGCTCGGCCAGCTCGGCGAGGGTGTCGGCGGTCTGCCACAGCCCCGCCGCCTCGTACTTCTCCGGCTCCACCATGGACACGTTGGTGGCCTTGATCGGCGGGACCCGCCCCTCCTTGTCGTCGTAGATCATCCAGAACGGCAGCGTCAGTTCCCCGGACTCGATGCGCTCGATCGCCGCGCGCCCGATCCGGTCGTAGGGTGCCGACTCGTTGACGAACCGCTCACCGTCCTGGTCGACGAAGATGCCGCCGGTGAACCACAGCGCGAACGCCGAACGCCCGTCGGGATGGGTCAGGCCCGGCGACCACCACGCCTGGTCCATGAGGTCGGTGTCGGCGCCGACGGCGATCCCCGCCCGGTGCGCGTGGCCCTGGTTTCCCCACGGCCCCATGGTGTCCCGCGCCGCGCCCGGTACCCCGTACCGCGCGCGCATCTCGTCGTTCTGCTCGAAACCGCCCGCCGCGAGGACGACCCCGCGCCGCGCCCGGATCGCCACCCGCGCACCGTCGCGTTCCACGATCGCCCCGGCCACCGCGCCGTCCTCCACGACCAGTTCGACCAGCGGGGAGTTCCGGTACAGCCGCGCGTGCGGGTAGGTCGACAGTGCCCGCAGGAAGCGGCCGATGAGCGCCTGGCCGCCGATGAGGAGATCCGGCAGCGGCGCGCCGAGCCGGTCGGTGTCGAGCGGGCCGCGCAGCGCCTCGCGCAGGTCGCCGAGTTCGCTCGCGGGCAGCGGGGTCGGCATGATGTGGCGCTGCCCGTCCAGGCGCGCCTTGGGCGCCGTGCCGAAGTAGTCCGGCCACGGCAGCATCTGGAAGTCGAAGTGGTCGTCGGCCTCCAGGTACTCGATGAGGTCGCTGCCCCGGGTGACGTAGGCGCGCTGCAGCTCGTCGGGGGTGCGGTCGCCGACGACGGCGCGGTAGTAGGTGAGCGCGTCGTCGAGGGTGTCGTCGGTGCCCGCGCGCCGCAGCACCGGATTGCACGGGAACCACACCCCGCCGCCCCCGGAATAGGCGGTCGTGCCGCCGAACTTGTCGGTCGCCTCAACGACCGCGACGCTGAGCCCCTCGCGGGCGGCGGTGTAGGCGCCGGCCAGGCCGCCACCCGATCCCGCGACCAGCACGTCGACCTCGTCGTTCCACATCACCACAGCTGACCTCCTGTGTCAGTTCGCACTGCGCCCGACGGTAGGCCCGCCCGGACCGCCGGCGGATCGCGTCGTCCCGATCACCGGGAGGCGCGGAAATGTGCCGGTCAGCGGGACGAGGGCCTGCTCGCGCGCGCCCGCGCTCCCTACCGTCGCGGCAGAACCGGTCTCCAGCGAAAGGCAGTCACCGTGAACCCCGAGAACCCCTCGTCACCGGCGGGCCAGGACCTCCTCGACGTGGTCGTCGTCGGCGCAGGCATCGCCGGCCTGTACGCCCTGCACCGCTTCCGCAGCCGCGGGCTGCGAGTGCGGGTGTTCGAAGCGGGCGACGGCGTGGGCGGCGTCTGGTACTGGAACCGCTATCCCGGCGCCCGCTGCGACGTGGAGAGCGTCGACTACTCCTACTCCTTCGACGAGGACCTGCAGCAGGAGTGGGACTGGAGCGAGAAGTACGCCGCCCAGCCGGAGATCCTGGCCTACCTGAACCACGTCGCCGACCGTTTCGACCTGCGCCGCGACATCGTCTTCGGCACCCGCGTCACCGACGTCGTGCTCGACGAGGACGCCCTGACCTGGCGCGTCACCACCGACACCGGCGAGGCCGTGACCACGCGGTTCGTCGTCCTCGCCACCGGACCGCTGTCCAACGCCAACACCCCCGACATCCCCGGCCTCGACACCTTCGCGGGCACCCTGCTGCACACCTCGCGCTGGCCGCACGAGGGCGTCGACCTGACCGGGCAGCGCGTCGGCGTCATCGGCACGGGGTCCTCCGGCATCCAGGCGATCCCGGTGCTGGCCGAGCAGGCCGCGCAGCTGCACGTCTTCCAGCGGACCGCCAATTACAGTGTGCCCGCGGGCAACCGGCCGCTGTCGGACGCCGACCGGGCCGCGCAGAAGGCCGGCTACCCCGAACGGCGCAGGCTGTCGATGGCCAGCGGCGGCGGCTCGCCGCACCAGGCCAACCCCTTCCCGACGCTGGCCGTGGACGAGGCGCGGCGTCGCGAGGCCTTCGAGGAGCGGTGGGCGCTGGGCGGCGTGCTGTTCAGCAAGACCTTCCCCGACCAGCTCACCGACCTCGCCGCCAACGACGCCGCGCGCCTGTTCTGGGAGGAGAAGGTGCGCGCGGTCATCGACGACCCGGCGGTGGCGGAGCTGCTGGTGCCGCGCGACCACCCGATCGGCACCAAGCGGATCTGCACCGACACGAACTACTACCAGACCTACAACCGCGACAACGTCGAGCTGGTCGACCTGCGCGCCACCCCGATCGAGCGGATCGACGCCGCGGGCGTGTGGACGGGCGCGGCCCACTACCCCCTCGACACCCTGGTGCTCGCCACGGGTTTCGACGCCATGACCGGCTCGGTGTCGAAGATGAACATCGTCGGCCGCGGCGGCGAGACCCTCAACGACGCGTGGCGCGAGGGACCGAAGACCTATCTGGGGCTCGGCGTCGCGGGTTTCCCCAACCTGTTCAATCTCACCGGGCCGGGCAGCCCGTCGGTGCTGGCGAACATGGTGCTGCACTCGGAACTGCACGTCGACTGGGTCGCCGAGGCGATCGGCCACCTCGACGAACGGGGCGCCACGGCCCTGGAGGCGCGCGCCGACGCGGTCGAGGACTGGGTGCGCGAGTGCGCCGAACGCGCCGAGGGAACCCTGATGACGCAGGCGAATTCGTGGTACCTGGGGGCCAACATCGCGGGCAGGCCGCGGGTGTTCATGCCGTTCGTCGGCGGTTTCGGGGTCTACGGCCGGATCATCACCGAGGTCGCGGCCGCGGGCTACAAGGGTTTCGACATCCTCGAACTCTGAGGCGACGGGAGCGGGGGCCGTCCGGTACGCACCGGACGGCCCCC
>NZ_BAGK01000103.1 GCF_000308795.1 Nocardia thailandica NBRC 100428
AGTCGTGCAGCTCGATGACCTGGAAGTCCGCCGCGCCGAGCCCGGCCTGCTCGTAGACCTGCCGCGCGGCACGGACGTTCATGTCGTAGCCGATGATGTTCTTGGCGGTGCCGTCGAAGGTGGAGCGGAAGTCGGTGGTCATCGCCTGCCCGACGATCTCGACCGCCTGCCCGGCCAGCCCGTGCCGCTCGACGAACCGCTCGCTCGCGAGGATCGCCGCGCCGGAACCGTCCGAGGTCGGCGAGCACTGCAGCTTGGTCAACGGGTCGTAGATCATGCG
>NZ_BAGK01000102.1 GCF_000308795.1 Nocardia thailandica NBRC 100428
CTCAGGAGCTCGGCCTCGTCCTCGAGACGCTGCGTGGCGGCGGCTTCCTGACGATCGGGGAACCGCCCCAGCGTCCGGCCCAGCTGGCCGTGGTGCTGACCGGCAACGGCGCCCACGCCGCCGAGAACGGGCAGGGCGTCAACACCGCGCGGTTCACCGGCGCGCTGCGCGGCCGGGCCGCGGGCGCGGTGCTGGCGGGCCGGGCGGGGCGGCCGAGGCGCAGGGCCCGATCGCGATCGTGCGCTCCGACGCCACCCTCGCCGACACGGTCACCACCGTCGACAACGCCGACCGCGAGATCGGCCGGGTCACCACCGCGCTCGGCCTGACCGAGCAGCTGGCCGGCGGCGCGGGTCGCTACGGCACCGGCCCGAAGGCGACGGCGCTGACCGTCGCCGCCATGCCGGGCTGACCGCGACGCCCCGGCGGCAGCCATACGCCGTCGACCGCCGCGCGAGCTTGCTCACAGCGACTCCGGCGATCTCCCGGCAAACCGGCGTGGTGTGTTTCGAACACCCGGACGCGTGTTACTGTGAAGACCCGTGGGTCAAACACGGAATCAGGCTCGAAATGCCACCAAGCACATCTTCGTCAGCGGTGGCGTCGCCTCCTCTCTGGGTAAGGGTCTTACCGCCTCCAGCCTCGGTCAGCTGCTGACCGCGCGCGGTATGCGGGTCACGATGCAGAAGCTCGACCCCTACCTCAACGTCGATCCGGGCACCATGAACCCGTTCCAGCACGGCGAGGTGTTCGTCACCGAGGACGGCGCGGAGACCGACCTCGACGTCGGCCACTACGAGCGTTTCCTCGATCGCGACCTCAACAAGGACGCGAACGTGACCACCGGGCAAATCTATTCGACGGTGATCGCCAAGGAGCGTCGCGGCGAGTACCTGGGCGACACCGTCCAGGTCATCCCGCACATCACCGACGAGATCAAGAACCGGATCATCGCGATGACCGGCCCCGACGCGCAGGGCCACGTGCCCGACGTGGTGATCACCGAGATCGGCGGCACGGTCGGCGACATCGAGTCCCAGCCGTTCCTCGAGGCCGCGCGCCAGATCCGCCACGACGTCGGCCGGGAGAACGTCTTCTTCCTGCACGTGTCGCTGGTGCCCTACCTGGGCCCCTCCGGCGAGCTCAAGACCAAGCCCACCCAGCACTCGGTGGCGGCGCTGCGCAACATCGGTATCCAGCCGGACGCGCTGATCCTGCGCTGCGACCGCGAGGTGCCGCAGCCGCTGAAGAACAAGATCGCGCTCATGTGCGACGTCGACGTCGACGCGTGCATCTCCACCCCGGACGCGCCGTCCATCTACGACATCCCGAAGGTGCTGCACCGCGAGGGCCTCGACGCCTACGTCGTGCGCAAGCTCGGCCTGCCCTTCCGCGACGTCGACTGGACCGTGTGGGGCGACCTGCTCGACCGCGTGCACTCCCCGCGCGAGCAGGTCGAGGTCGCGCTGGTCGGCAAGTACGTCGACTTGCCCGACGCCTACCTCTCGGTCACCGAGGCGCTGCGCGCGGGCGGGTTCGCGCACCGGGCCAAGGTCAACATCCGTTGGGTGCCCTCCGACGAGTGCGAGACCGAGGCGGGCGCGGTCGCGGCGCTGCGCGACGTCGACGCGGTGCTCATCCCCGGTGGTTTCGGTATCCGCGGCATCGAGGGCAAGGTGGGTGCCATCCGCTACGCCCGTCACCGCGGGATCCCGCTGCTCGGCCTGTGCCTCGGCCTGCAGTGCGTGGTCATCGAGGCGGCCCGCTCGGTCGGCCTGACCGACGCCAACTCCGCGGAGTTCGAGCCCGACACGAAGTTCCCGGTCATCTCCACCATGGCCGACCAGGAACAGGCCGTCGCGGGCGAGGCCGACCTGGGCGGCACCATGCGCCTCGGCGCCTACCCCGCCGTGCTGGCCAAGGGCTCGGTCGTGGCGCAGGCCTACGGCGCGGAGAACGTGTCCGAGCGGCACCGGCACCGGTTCGAGGTCAACAACGCCTACCGCGACAAGATCGCCAAGAGCGGGCTGCGCTTCTCGGGCACCTCGCCCGACGGGCATCTCGTCGAGTTCGTGGAGTACCCCGCCGACGTGCACCCGTTCTTCGTCGCGACCCAGGCACACCCGGAGCTCAAGAGCCGCCCGACCCGGCCGCATCCGCTGTTCGCCTCGCTCATCGCCGCGGCGCTGAAATACAAGCTGGCCGAACGCCTTCCCGTAGACTTCCCCGAGGAAGCGCTCGCGGAACAGGCAGTGGGCACCGAGTAGAAACGGTCACGAGGTGAGCGACGACGCCGCGCCCGGCACCCACACCTTCGACACCGTGGGCAGCGAGCTGCTCTACAGCGGTGCCATCGTCGCGCTGCGGCGCGACCGGGTGGTGATGCCGGACGGGCACGTCGCCGACCGTGAGGTCGTCGAGCACCACGGCGCGGTCGCGGTGCTCGCCCTCGACGACGACGGGCGGGTCGTCCTCATCCGGCAGTACCGCCATCCGGTGGCGACCCGGCTGCTGGAACTGCCCGCCGGGTTGCTCGACATCGACGGCGAGGACCCGCTCACCGCGGCGAAACGCGAACTCGCCGAGGAGACCGGCCTGGCCGCCGACGAGTGGTCGGTGCTGGTCGACGTGGCGCTCTCGCCGGGCTTCACCGACGAGGCGTTGCGGGTCTTCCTGGCCACCGGCCTGCGCGACACCGACCGTCCCGCGCCCGAACACGAGGAAGCCGACCTGGAACTGGTCCGGCTCACCGTCGAGGAGGCCGTCCGGGCCGCCCTCGCGGGCGAGATCGTCAACGCCACCGCGGTGGCCGGGGTGTTCGCCCTGGCCGCCGCGCGGGCGAGCGGCGCGCCCCTGCGTCCGGCGGACGCGCCCTGGCCGGGTCAGCCGACGGCGTTCCTGCGCCGCAAGGCGGCCGAACGGTCCGGACAGGACTGACCGGGGCCGTGCCGGGGCACGAGATCGACGCCTACCTCGACCATCTCGCGGTCGAGCGCGGCGCCGCGCGCAACACCCTCGGCGCCTACCGCCGCGATCTGTCGCGCTATCACGACTTCCTCACCGGCCGCGGCATCACCGCGCTGGCCGGGGTCACCCAGGGCGATGTCGCCGAGTTCGCGGTGTCGCTGCGCGCGGGAGGACCCGGATCCCGGCCGCTGGCCGCGGGTTCGGTGGCGCGGGCGTTGATCGCCGTGCGCGGGCTGCACAAGTTCGCGGCCGCGGAGGGTTTCACCGACACGGATGTGGCGCACGCGGTCAAACCGCCCGCGCCCGGCAGGCGCCTGCCCAAGGCGCTGCCCTACGAGCAGGTGCTCGGGCTGCTCGAGGCCGCGGGCGGCGGCGGGGACGGCGGGGGCAGCGGGGGCAGCGACGGGGGGCCCCGCGGCCTGCGCGACCGCGCCCTGCTGGAACTGCTGTACTCCACGGGCGCGCGGATCTCGGAGACGGTCGGCCTCGACGTCGACGATCTCGACACGGACGAGCGGTGTGTCGTGTTGCGCGGCAAGGGCGGTAAACAGCGGGTCGTCCCGATCGGCAGGCCCGCGCTCGCCGCGGTCGACGCCTACCTGGTGCGCGGGCGGCCCGGCCTGGCCGCGTACGGACGCGGCAGCGGGCCCGCGCTGTTCCTCAACGCGCGCGGCGGCAGGCTCTCCCGCCAGAGCGCCTGGCAGGTCCTGCAGACGGCGGCCGAACGCGCCGGTATCGGCGCCGCGGTCTCCCCGCACACCCTGCGGCACTCCTTCGCCACCCACCTGCTCGACGGCGGCGCGGACGTGCGCGTCGTCCAGGAGCTGCTCGGTCACGCCTCGGTGACCACGACCCAGATCTACACGCTGGTCACCGTGAGCACGTTGCGCGAGGTCTGGGCCACCGCGCACCCCCGTGCCCGGTAACGGGCACGAGGGGGCCGCCCGTGGCGAGTAGGGTTGCGAACACGCCAGGTGTCATCGGCCGAACCGGGCAGTAGGAGCGGTAGCGTTCTACGACGAGCCCCGGAACAGCCTCGTTACCCTCGACAGGGGTACACCCGGCAGAACGAAGGAGCAGCGGATCGTGACGACAGCGGGAGCGGCGCAGCCGCCGAACGGTTCGGACGTCCGCGCGCAACCGGCCTGGGACCCCGATGCCGCCGGGGCCGCCGACGCGCCCGAGCCCGAACTCGGCCCCACCGGCCGACCCCTACGCCTGGTACCCGAACCCCCACCGCTACAGGGGCACGGCGACGCGCTCATCGTCGCCATGTGCAACCAGAAGGGCGGGGTCGGCAAGACCACCTCCACCATCAATCTCGGTGCGGCACTGGCCGAATACGGCCGCCGGGTCCTGCTGGTCGACCTCGACCCCCAGGGCGCGCTCTCGGCCGGGCTCGGCGTGGCGCACCACGATCTCGACGTCACCGTGCACGACCTGCTCATCGGCGGCAAGGCGGGTGTCGACGACGTCCTGCAGACCACCAAGGTCGACGGAATGGACCTGCTGCCCAGCAACATCGACCTCTCGGCGGCCGAGATCCAGCTGGTCAACGAGGTCGGCCGCGAGCAGTCGCTCGGCCGCGCGCTGGCCGGGGTGCGCGACCGCTACGACTACATCCTCGTCGACTGCCAGCCCTCGCTCGGCCTGCTCACCGTCAACGCGCTGGCGTGCGCGGACGGGGTGATCATCCCGATGGAGTGCGAGTACTTCTCGCTGCGCGGTCTCGCCCTGCTCAACGACACCGTGGAGAAGGTGCGCGACCGGCTCAACCCGCGGCTGAGCCTGTACGGCATCGTGGTCACCATGTTCGATGCCCGGCTCCTGCATTCGCGGCAGGTCATGCAGCGCGTGGTCGAGGTCTTCGGCGACCTCGTCTACGACACCGCCATCTCGCGCACCGTGCGTTTCCCCGACGCCAGCGTCGCGGGTGAACCCATCACCACCTGGGCGCCGCGCTCGGCGGGCGCGGAATCGTATCGGGCGATGGCGCGCGAGGTCATCCACCGGTCCGGCCGGTGATCGGTACGCACTCGTAGATGTCCGCACCGATCGACCCCGCTCCCGGCCGCCTCGATTCCGGACCGACCGGAGGGCGCGACGAAGGAGTGCCCGCAGGGAGGGAAGAATCGAGGCCGGAAGGCCGAGAGCCTGCCGCACCAGCCGCTGACAGCACGGTCTTCCACCTGCGGCTGAAGAACTTCGAGGGTCCCTTCGATCTGCTGCTGCAGCTGATCGGTTCGCGCAAGCTCGACGTCACCGAGATCGCCCTGGCCGAGGTGACCGACGAGTTCATCGCCTACACCAAGGCGCTGACCACCGACCTCGCCGAGCGGACCAAGCTCCGCGCGGACAAGATCCTCGACCAGACCACCGAATTCCTCGTCGTCGCCGCGACCCTGCTCGACCTCAAGGCCGCGCGGCTGCTGCCGTCGGGGGAGATGACCGACGCCGAGGACCTCGAACTCCTCGACGCCCGCGACCTGCTCTTCGCCCGCCTGCTGCAGTACCGTGCCTTCAAGCAGGTCGCCGAGCTGCTCGGCGAGCTGGAGGCCGCGGCCCTGCGCCGCTATCCGCGCTCGGTGTCGCTGGAGGAGCGGTTCGCCGGGCTGCTGCCCGAGGTGACCCTCGGCGTCGACGCGGCCGCGTTCGCCGACATCGCCGCCGCCGCGTTCCGGCCGCGCCCGGTCCCCGAGGTCGGGCTCGGCCACCTGCACATGCACACCATCTCGGTCGCCGAACAGGCCGAGCGGGTGCTGGCCATGCTGAAGGAGCGCGGGCCCGGCGGCTGGACGACCTTCGCCGAGATCGTCGCCGACTGCGCGCTGCCGGTGGAGATCGTCGCCCGCTTCCTGGCCCTGCTCGAGCTCTACCGTGGCAAGACCATCGAATTCGACCAGCCCGACCCGCTCGGCCCGCTCGCCGTCAGCTGGATCGGCGATCCCGACCCCGACGCGCCCGCCGCGCCGCTGACCATCGAGGAGGACTACGGATGAGCATCGAGCCCGGCTCGCCGGCAGTGGCCGATTTCACCCCCGAGCCCCTCGACGACGCCGAGTTCCGGTCCGCGCTCGAGGCGATGCTGCTCGTCGTCGACGCTCCCGCCCCGGCAGAACAGCTGGCAGCGGCCCTGGACGACACCGCCGAGCGGGTGGAGGAGACCCTGCGCGCGATGTCGGCGGAACTGTTCGCGCGGGGCAGCGGCATCGACCTGCGTTTCGTCGGGGACGGCTGGCGCTTCTATACTCGTACGGAGTACGCACCCTATGTGGAGCGTGTGCTGCTCGACGGCGCCCGGACGAAGCTCACCCGGGCGGCTCTGGAAACCCTGGCGGTGGTCGCCTACCGCCAGCCGGTGACCCGCACCCGGGTCAGCGCGGTCCGCGGGGTCAACGTCGACGGCGTGATGCGCACCCTGCTGGCCAGGGGGCTGATCGCCGAAGCCGGTGCCGACCCCGAGACCAACGGCACGCTGTACCGCACAACAGAGTTGTTCCTCGAACGGATCGGGCTCGCCTCCCTCGGCGACCTGCCACCGCTGGCGCCCCTGCTGCCGGGGGTCGATCTGATCGACGAGATCAGCGAGAGCCTGGAGACCGACCCCCGGTACACCAGGCTGCAGAAACCCGCCGAGGCCGCGATGGACCTCGGCACCGACGATTGACAGGACAGATGAATAACTCCGCTCGCCGAGATGGCACACCGGATCGTAGAAAACGCAGCGAAGCCCCCCGAGGCGGCGCGACCCGCGGGACAAGCACCCGCGGCGGCGCCCGCTCGGGTGGGGAATTCCGCGGCGGCTCCCGCGCGGGCGGTGACTACCGCGGCTCCCGCTCCGAGGGCGACTACCGTGGCGGATCCCGTTCCGCCGGTGACTACCGCGGCGGCTCGCGCTCCGAAGGCGATCACCGCGGCGGCTCGCGCGCCGGCGGTGACTTCCGTGGCGGTGCCCGTTCCGCCGGCGACTACCGCGGCTCCCGCTCCGAGGGCGACTACCGTGGCGGTTCCCGTTCGGCCGGTGACTACCGTGGCGGCGCGCCGGGCGGTCGCGGCACGGCCCCTCGTACCGGCGCCCAGGGCCGTCCGGCCCAGTCCGCGCCGACCGGCAAGAAGGCCAAGAACCCCAAGCCGCAGCGTCAGGTCGTCGCCCCGACCATCCTGAACAACGCCAAGCCCGCCCGGCACCAGAACGTCGAGACCGAGACCCACGAGAAGATGCCGTGGGGCGAGGGCGAGCGCCTGCAGAAGGTCCTGGCCAAGGCCGGCGTCGCGTCGCGACGCGCGGCCGAGGAGATGATCGCCGCCGGTCGCGTCGAGGTCGACGGCCTGATCGTCCGCGAGCAGGGCCTGCGCGTCGACCCGCAGAAGGCGATCGTCCGCGTCGACGGCACCCGGGTCGTCGTGCGCGAGGAACTGGTGCACCTGGCGCTGAACAAGCCCAAGGGCTGGCAGTCCACCATGTCCGACGACCTGGGCCGCCCCTGCGTCGGTGACATCGTCGCCGAGCGGATCGCCGCCGGTCAGCGCCTGTTCCACGTCGGCCGCCTCGACGCCGACACCGAGGGTCTGCTGCTGCTGACCAACGACGGCGACATGGCGCACCGGCTCATGCACCCGTCCTTCGAGGTCTCGAAGACCTACCTGGCCACGGTGCACGGCGAGGTCAACTACAAGGTCGTCGGCAAGCGGCTGCGCGAGGGCGTCGAGCTCGAGGACGGTCCGGCCAAGGTCGACCGCTTCGTCGTGCTCGAGGCCTACGAGGGCAAGTCGCTGGTCAAGCTGGTGCTGCACGAGGGCCGCAAGCATATCGTGCGCCGCCTGCTCGACGAGGTCGGCCACCCGGTGACCCGGCTGGTGCGCACGCACATCGGCCCGGTCGCGCTCGGCGACCAGCGGCCCGGCACCCTGCGGGTGCTCGGCCGCGACGAGATCGGCAAACTCTACGAGGCGGTGCAGCTGTGAACGGAGTGGATTCGTCGGTGGCGTTCGCGAACGAACGACTGACCGGGGACTCCCCGCTGGTGATCGCGATGGACGGCCCCTCGGGCACGGGCAAGTCGAGCGTGTCGCGCCGGCTCGCCACCCGCCTGGGCGCCCGCTACCTCGACACCGGCGCCATGTACCGGGTCGCCACGCTGCGCGTGCTGCGCGCCGGGACCGACCTGACCGATCCCGAGGCGATCGCCGACACCGTCGCCGCGCTCGGTCTGTCGATCGGCACCGACCCGACCCGTGAGGTCATCGAGCTCGACGGCGAGGACGTCTCGACCGAGATCCGCGGCAACGAGGTCACCAAGGCCGTGTCCGCCGTGTCGGCGGTGCCGCGGGTGCGCGAACAGCTGGTGTCGCTGCAGCGCGAGATCGCGGGCGTGGCGGGCCGGATCGTGGTCGAGGGCCGCGACATCGGCACCACCGTCCTGCCCGGCGCCGACGTCAAGATCTACCTCACCGCCTCCGCCGAGGCACGCGCCCAGCGGCGCAATCAGCAGAACATCCGCGAGGGCCGCGGCGACGACTACGCGGCCGTGCTGGCCGACGTGCAGCGCCGCGACACCCTCGACTCCACCCGGAAGGTGTCCCCGCTGCGCGCGGCCGACGACGCGATCGAGGTCGACACCAGCGAGCTGACCATGGAACAGACCATCGACGAGCTGTACCGCGTGGTGGCCGCGGCGCTGACCGCCACGACAGGAGGCGCCCGATGAGCGAGGACATCCTCGCCGGCGACGGTATCTGGAGCGACGAATCCGACTGGGAGATCGCCGATCTCGACGGCGAGTTCGGCGACGAGGAACACCTCGCCATGCCGACGCTTGCCGTGGTCGGCCGCCCCAACGTGGGCAAGTCGACCCTGGTCAACCGCATCCTGGGCCGTCGCGAGGCCGTCGTGGAGGACATCCCCGGCGTCACCCGCGACCGCATCTCCTACGAGGCCAACTGGGCGGGCCGCCGCTTCCTGATCCAGGACACCGGCGGCTGGGACCCCGACGCCAAGGGCCTGCAGCAGCACGTGGCGCGCCAGTCCGAGGTCGCCATGGCCACCGCGGACGCGATCCTGCTGGTCGTGGACGCGACTGTGGGCGCCACCGCCACCGACGAGGCGGCGGTCAAGAAACTGCGCCGCTCCAAGATCCCGGTGATCCTGGTCGCCAACAAGGCCGACGACCAGCGCGCCGAACTCGAGGCCGCGAGCCTGTGGTCGCTGGGGCTCGGCGAGCCGCGCCTGGTCTCGGCCGCGCACGGCCGCGGCACCGGCGACCTCCTCGACGACGTGCTCGCGGTGCTGCCGGAGACCCCGCGCGAGGGCACGGGCGGGCAGGGCCCGCGCCGCGTGACCCTGGTCGGCAAGCCGAACGTCGGCAAGTCCAGCCTGCTCAACAAGCTCGCGGGCGAGCAGCGTTCGGTCGTGCACGACGTCGCGGGCACCACCGTCGATCCGGTCGACTCGCTGGTCGAACTGGGCGGCAAGGTCTGGAAGTTCGTCGACACCGCGGGCCTGCGCCGCAAGGTCAACAACGCCTCGGGCACCGAGTTCTACGCCTCGCTGCGTACGAAGTCGGCCCTCGAGGCCTCCGAGGTGGCGGTCATGCTGATCGACGCCTCCCAGCCGATCACCGAGCAGGATCTGCGGGTGATCAGCCTGGTCGCCGACTCCGGCCGCGCGCTGGTGCTGGCCTTCAACAAGTGGGACCTCGTGGACGAGGACCGCCGCTACATGCTGGAGAAGGAGGTCGACCGGGAACTGGTGCGTGTGCCGTGGGCCCAGCGGGTCAACATCTCCGCGCACACCGGTCGCGCGGTGCAGAAGCTGGTTCCCGCGATGGAGACCGCGTTGGAGTCCTGGGACAAGCGCATCCCCACCGGCCGGCTCAACACCTGGCTCAAGGAGGTCATCGCGGCCACCCCGCCGCCGATGCGCGGCGGCCGTCAGCCCCGCGTCCTGTTCGCGACCCAGGCCGGTACGCGTCCGCCGACGTTCGTGCTGTTCACGACCGGCTTCCTGGAGGCCGGTTACCGCCGCTTCCTCGAGCGGCGCCTGCGCGAGGAGTTCAACTTCGACGGCTCGCCCGTGCGGATCTCGGTCCGCGTGCGCGAGAAGCGCGACCGCAGGAAGTGACGACACGGGAAGGGCCCCGGCGGATTCCGCCGGGGCTCTTCCCGTCGCGGTCTCAGCAGCGGGTCCGGAAGATGCCGAGGTCGATCGCCTCGGCCATGGCACGGTATCCGGCGGCGTTCGGGTGCAGGTTGTCGGCGCCGGCGAAGGCCGGGTGCAGGACGGCCGGATTCGCCGGATCGCGCAGGGCCGCGTCGAAGTCGACGACGGTGTCCGACAGCCGCTGTTCGCGGATCCAGGCGTTGACCCGCTGCCGCACCGGCTCGGCGTAGGGCACGGTCAGCATGCCGTCGAAGAGCGCGTTGCTCGTGGGCAGGAGCGTGCCGAGGTGCGCCCGCAGCCCGGCGGAGTGTATCCGTTCGATCATCGTCGTGTAGGCGGCGACGATCTCCTCGTGGCCCGCGCCGATCGGGATGCCGAGGTCGTTGATCCCCTCCAGCACGATGACGTCGGTGACCCCCGCCTGGTCCAGGGCGTCGGCGTGCAACCGGGAGACCGCGTCCGGGCCGAACTGGGGAATGAAACCCGCCCGGCTGACCCGGTTTCCGGAGATCCCGGCGTTGAGGACGGTGAACGGCAGGCCCGCGGCGTCGAGCCTGCGCTGCAGGAAGTCGGGGTAGCGGACGTCGCGGTCGACCACCGACCGGTCCTCGGGAGTGCCCAGGTAGTTCGAGGAGACGTAGCCGTCGGTGATCGAGTCGCCGAAGGCGACGATGGTGCCGACCTCGCCCGGCGCGCGCACGTCTATTCCCGACACCAGCGGAATCGCGGTGGTGGACAACGGGAACGCCGCGCCCGAGACGTCCGCGGCGCGGTCACCGGCGGCGGGCAGGCTGTAGTAACTGGTGGCGTTGCCGTTGAAGTGCTCGGTGGGCAGGACCGCGAGCCCGGGGACGTGCACCCCGACGGCCAGGGCCTCGAACGCGCCGAAGGTCAGCTCCACCGGGTCGCTGACCACGTCGCCGAACGCCGGGATCGTCACCGCCCCGCTTCCGCCGAAACGCACCTCGCGCAACGAATCCGGTCGCACCGCGGCCCCGTCCGCACGTACGCCGACCGTGACGTGGCCGATCTCGACGGGCACGGGCCGGGCGCGGTTGGTCAGGTGCACGCGCAGGGTCGAACCCCCGCGATGCGGCGTGACGATCAGCCGGTAGGTCTGGTCGGTCGCCGACAGTTGCGGCACCAGCGACGGGTCGGCCGCGCTGAACGCGTCCGACGGCGCCGCCATCCAGCTCCCGACCCAGTGCTCCCCGCCGCAGTCCGGCGCGGGGCCCGCGGCGGCGGGGGGAGCGAACATCAACGACGACATCAACACCGCACCGGCGGCGGCGGACCACACCTTCACAGCGACGAGCACTCCTCGAGACGATCGGACACCGTAAGAACCTCGGTCATCGTGCCCGATCGGGATCGTGCTGGTTCCTGTTTTCGCGGAATCCGGACCGCGCGGCCGGGTCAGCCGTGCATGCCCTCCACCCGCCAGCGGGTGACCACCGCGAGTACGCCGCCTGCCTCGCCGAGCGCGTCCACGGTGTCGGCCAGCGCCGCGTCGGTGGCCCGGTGGGTGAGCAGGACCAGGTGCGCGGCGCCGTCGTGATGCTCCTGTAGGACCCGGGCGATGCCGACGCCGTGCTCGGCGAACACCGTCGCCACGCGGGCCAGCGCGCCTGCGTGGTCGGTGACCCGCAGGTTCAGGTAGTAGCGGGTGGGCGTGTCGGCGACCGGGGCGACCGGCAGTTCGGCGTAGTAGGAGGCGCGCGGCGCACGGCCGCCGTGGACCCGGTTGCGCGCGGCGGTGACCAGGTCGCCGAGCAGCGCGGAGGCGGTGGCCGTCGGCCCGTCGCCCCGGCCGGAGAACATCAGCCGACCGGCGTGCTCGGCCTCCACCGCCACGGCGCTGTAGGGCCGTTCGATCGCGACGAGGGGATGGGCGGCGGGCAGCAGCGCCGGATGCACGCGGACCGACAGGTGGTCCTTGCCGCCGTCCTCCTGGCTCGGGTGCCCCGGCACCCGGGCGCACACGGTCAGCGGGCGCAGGCGCAGCCCGAGCGCCGCCGCGGCGGCCAGGTCGTGCGGGCCCGGGGTGGAGAAGTCCTCGGCGTGCACGTCGGAGGGTTCGACCCGGGTGTGGAAGGCCAGGGTCGCCAGGATCGCGGCCTGGGCGGCCGGATCACGGTCGGACACCGCGGGATCGAACACGCCGAGGACCTGGCGCACCCGGTCGCCGGACAGCGACTGGGTCAGCGGGCGCACCACCGGGACGCCCCCGGCCACGGCGGCCTCGAAGAACAGGTCGCCGCCGTGCTCCTGGGCCGCGGCGGCCAGTTCGGCGCCGTGCCCGGCGACGAGCGCGGTGTTCGCGGTGACCACCGACCGGCCCGCCCGCAACGCGCCGAGCGCGGCGCCGAGCACCGCGTCGGTGACCGTGCTGTCCACCACCAGATCGATGCCGTCCCAGGTCCCGCGCTCGGCCGGGTCGCCGGTCGCCGCCCGCAGGGTCAGCGCCGCCCCGACGCGGGACCGCAATTCGCGCCCGCCGGTGAGCAGCACGCGGGCGAGCTCGGCCCGCAGCGGGCCGGTGCCGAGCACCGCGACACCCAGCGGCGGATGGGACGGGGAACCAACAACCATCTTCGATCCGCCTTCGCCCCGCCCCGGGCCGCGCCGTGCGCACGGCCACTACCCGACTCAGTATCGCGGTCGAACATGTTCGGCGACAGCCTTTTTCACGTGACATTCGCTGCGCTTCGGGCGGGCCGTGCCGGGATACTCGTAAGTAGCGTCCCGCGGATCGCACGTGGGAGCAGGGGAGAGGACCGCGGTATGGCCCTGGTAGTGCAGAAGTTCGGCGGATCGTCGCTGGCCACGGCGGAACGCATCCGCCGGGTGGCCGAGCGGATCGTGGAGACCAAGAAGCAGGGGCACGACGTGGTCGTGGTCTGCTCGGCCATGGGCGACACCACCGACGACCTGCTGGATCTGGCCCGGCAGGTGGCGCCGGAGGGCTCGCCCCGGGAGCGCGACATGCTGCTCACCGCGGGCGAGCGGATCTCGAACGCCCTGGTGGCCATCGCGATCCACGGCCTCGGCGTCGAGGCGCGGTCGCTGACCGGCAAGCGCGCGGGAGTGATCACCACCGGCTCGCACGGCAACGCCCGGATCCTGCAGATGGATCCCGGCCGGGTGCGCCGGGCGCTCGACGACGGCGAGGTGGTCCTGGTCGCCGGCTTCCAGGGCGTCAGCCAGGACAGCCTCGACGTCACCACCCTTGGCCGCGGCGGCTCCGACACCACCGCCGTCGCCCTGGCCGCCGCCCTGCGCGCCGACGTCTGCGAGATCTACACCGATGTCGACGGCGTCTTCACCGCCGACCCGCGCATCGTGGGCGACGCCAGGAAGCTGGACCGCATCACCTACGAGGAGATGCTGGAGATGGCCGCCTGCGGGTCGAAGGTCCTGATGCTGCGCTGCGTGGAATACGCGCGGCGGTACCACGTTCCGGTGCACGTGCGCTCGTCCTACACCGACCGCGTCGGCACCACCGTGTCGGGGTCGATCGCGGAACTCGCGCCCGAGCGGGCAGCCCTGACCGGCGTGGCACACGATCGCAGCGAGGCCAAGCTCACCCTGGTCGGGTTACCGGACCGGCCGGGGTACGCGGCGCGGGTCTTCCGGGCGGTCGCCGACGCCGAGATCAGCATCGACATGGTGCTGCAGAACATCTCCCGCAGTGGTAGCGGGCGCACCGATCTCACCTTCACCCTGCCGAAGTCCGACGGCGCGCGGGCGGTCGCGCTGCTCGAATCGCGCCGGGACGCCCTCGGTTTCGCCGAGCTGCGCTACGACGACCGCATCGGCAAGGTGTCGCTGGTCGGCGCGGGGATGAAGTCGCGCGCCGGGGTGACCGCGACGTTCTGCGACGCGCTGGCCGAGGCGGGCATCAATCTCGACCTCATCACGACCTCCGAGATCCGGATCTCGGTGCTGGTGGCCGACACCGACCTCGACGACGCGGTGCGCGTCCTGCACACGGCGTTCGGCCTCGGCGGGACGGAGCCCGCGGTCGTGTACGCGGGCACCGGGCGCTGACGGCGGGGGTCGGCGGCGCCTTCCGCAATCGATCAGCAACCGCGCTGTGTCCGGATCGTTGCCGCGGGTGGACCCCCGATCCGAGGGGCTTCGATCGGGGATCTCGGGGTGGTACCGTCGGAGCAATTTATCCGTAACCGACCGAAACAGATATCGGGGCAGCATGCGTGAACGCCTGACCGGATTCACCCACGACGGACTCGACTTCGAGGTGACCGACACCGGTCCCCTCGACGGGCCCGTCATCGTCCTGCTGCACGGTTTCCCGCAGACCGCGGCCTCCTGGTCGGGGGTGGCCGCGATCCTCAACGAGGCGGGGTACCGGACGGTCGCCCCCGACCAGCGCGGGTACTCGCCGGGCGCGCGCCCGCGCGGGCGCTTCGCGTACCGGCCCTCCGCCCTGGTCCGCGACGTGCTCGCCCTCGTCGACCGGCTCGGCCACGGGCCGGTACACCTGGTCGGGCACGACTGGGGCGCGGCGGTGGCCTGGTGGACGGCGGCGGCGCGTCCGGCCCGGATCGCCACCCTGACCACCGTGTCGGTCCCGCATCCCGGCGCGTTCTTCCGGTCCCTGTTCACCGTCGACCAGCTGCGCCGCTCGTACTACATGGGCCTGTTCCAGATCCCGTTCCTGCCCGAACGGCTGCTGCGCGCCCGTCCCGGGCTGCTCGACGCGGCGCTGGCCCGCACCGGCATGCCGGAGCGGACGCGGGCCGAGACCCGCGCCCGGGTGGTGGAGGCGGGCGCGCTGCCCGGCGGACTCAACTGGTACCGGGGCATGCTCATGGCGGTCCCGGGCGGGCTGGGGCGGCGGGTTCGGGTGCCGGTGACCCACGTGTGGAGCACCGGCGACGCGGCGCTCGGCCGCTACGGCGCCGACCTGGCCGGGCGATACGCCGAGGCTGACTACCGGCTGGCCGTGCTGGAGGGCGTCTCGCACTGGGTCCCGGACGAGGCGCCCGCGGACCTCGCCGCGCTGGTCCTCGACCGGGTCGCGACCGGCCGCTGAGACCGGCTCAGCCCAGCGGCGAGGCCAGCGCCCTCGCCGAGACCCGGGCGGCCAGCTGGTCGGTGATGCGCGCGTAGACCGTCGGCCACTCCTCGGACAGGATCGAGTAGAAGGCGGTGTCGCGGACCTGGCCGTCCAGGCCGCGCGAGTGCGCCCGCCGGATCCCGTCGCTGACCGCGCCGAGGCGCTCGATCGCCGTGCGTGAGCGCAGGTTCCGCGCGTCGGCGCGCAACGACACCCGCCGGACCCGCCAGTGGTCGAAAGCGTGACCGAGCAGCAGCAGTTTGGACTCCAGATTCACCGTGCCGCCCCGCACGGCCGGGGCGAGCCAGGTGTTGCCGATCTCGACCGCGTCCGGGTCGACCGCCCCGACCAGCGAGCCCGCGGTCTCCAGCGACAGCGGCCACACCAGCGGG
The DNA here is from genome assembly GCF_000308795.1 of Nocardia thailandica NBRC 100428. Classification (GTDB taxonomy): domain Bacteria; phylum Actinomycetota; class Actinomycetes; order Mycobacteriales; family Mycobacteriaceae; genus Nocardia; species Nocardia thailandica. Next base: position 15,602 of record NZ_BAGK01000102.1, read on the forward strand.
CCCTGCCAGTAGTCGAGGCGGGTGAAACGGGTTGCGCCGACGACGGTCTCGTCGGCGGTGGTGACCACGGCGAAGGCCAGCGCCGTCCCGGTCTCGAGGGCGGCGCGGGCCTGGTCGACGTATCTGATCGCTTCCTGCTCGCCCCGGGGGACGACGGTGAACCCGGTGGGGTCGACCACCGACGCCGAAGCGTGGACGAGTCCTGGTACGTGGTGTGGCGCAAGGGGTTCCAGCCGGACGAGCCGGCCGGCGAGGGTTACTGGTGCGGGCATGATGACCGGCGTCCTTCGCATGATGAGTTGACGCCGGACCGCCGGCGTGGATCACACGCGAGACGACGGCCCGGCAAACCGACACGAACGATCCAGCAAACATCCAGAAAAGCAAGATGACGATAGCCGAACACGGCTGCTCCGGCGCGGTGTACCCCCGTGGCGCGTCGTCTACCGCTTGTCGCCGATACCGGCGACGATGAGCTTCTCCCACACGGTCAGCTCACGGTCGGCCGAGCCGATCTCCGACTCGCCGCCGGCCTCCAGGTTCCAGATCGCCGCGGGCTTCAGCCCGGTCTCGCGCAGTTCGAGCTCGCCGAACAGCGCCTCGATCTCGGCCGGGGTGCGCCAGCGGCCACGGCCGAAGGTCGCCTGCAGCTTGCCCTCGGCCTCCGCGGTCTCGGTGTTGTCGCCCGAGGCGAAGTGCGAGATGAACACGCTCGAGCCGGCCGGGATCTGGTCGTACCAGTAGCGCACCAGCGAGGCGGGGTCCTCGTCGTCGTTGAGGTGGTGCAGGATCGCGCTGAACACGACCGCGACCGGCTTGTCGAAGTCGATCAGCCGCGTCACCTCGGGGTGGTTGCGGATGGCCTCGGAGTCGCGCAGGTCGGCCTGGATGACGGTGGTGTGCTCGTCGGTGCTGAGCAGCGCGCGGCCGTGGGCGAGCACGATGGGGTCGTTGTCCACGTACACCACCCGCGAGCCCGGATTCACCGACTGGGCGATCTGGTGCACGTTGTCGGCGGTCGGCAGGCCCGAACCCAGGTCGAGGAACTGGGTGAGGCCGGATTCGGCCAGCGAGCGGATCGCGCGGACGAGCGCCTGCCGGTTGCTGGTGGCGATGACCACCGAGCCGGGCAGGTCGTTCTTGAAGTGATCGCCGATCGCCCGGTCGACCTCGTAGTTGTCCTTGCCGCCGAGGATGTAGTCGTAGACCCGAGCGATGCTCGGGGCGGACTGGTCGATCACGTTCGCGTTGTCACTCATCGCCGAGGACCCTTCAACCCAGTGGTGCCGTGTATTTGCGCTCATCGTAGGAGAACCCGGCCGAGTCGGCACGGTTTCGGTGGCGGGCCCGGACCGAATTCCGTTCCGGTGCCGGGGGATCCGTGTCCGATGTGTCCGCGTCGAGCCCGTCGGGGGCGAGGCGGGCCCGTGGGGTGGCTCCGGCGCGCCCGATCGCGTACGGTGAGCGTGGTCACCGCGCGATATCGGTAGCCGAACCGTAACGGTTCGATAAATGACACCCTTGTCGGTTTCGTGGACAAATGACCGATCGGTTCGGCGTCCCCCAGCTCAGGACCGCCTTTCTCCCGATTTTCCGCCGTTTATCGATCCGTGTCGTTCACATGTTCGACGTGATCGAAATCGAAATCACCTTTGCCTGCGCGGCGTTCCGTGCCACTCTTGAATTGCTGATCGTTAACTGTTTGCGATCGTGTGCGGGCCGTTCCGTGACCCGCGATCGCGAAATGCGTCATCCGCCGTGTCGTACACGCGACACCCGACCGATTTCGTCACGGAATCGCCTACCGGCCGCATCGGGACGGCCCCCTCGTGAAGGGACCCCCACATGAGCAGCATCTATTTCGAACCGAACAGCAAGCGCAGCTACACCGACGCCCCGCCGCACCCGCAGCTGGCGCCCGTGAGCGATATCGCGCCCCTGGCCGTTCCGGCCATGGTGCTCGGCGTTCTCATGCTCTGCCTCGGCGCGGTCGGCCTCACCAGAATCGGCGGCTGGATCGGGGACTTCGGTCCGGTGCTCGTTTTCCTGGCCGGCGGCCTCTACGTCTCGGCCGCGGCGGGTCTGGTGCTGTGGGGATTGTTCGTCCGCCGCGGGCAGTGACGCGGAATTCCGGGGCGGGAACAACTCTTTCGCCGAGCTCATCGCCGGGAGGGAACCGGGCCTCGGGCGCGAATTCCGGCCCGATTCAGGTCAGGGCGGTCGCCAGCCGGTCGGTGAGTTCTACCAGCCACTCGGGATCGCCGTGCGTGCGTCCCCACATCGCTTCGTGGACCGCGCCCGCCTGCACCCAGCGAATCGCCCGCTCGAATTCGATTCCGGCTTCGGCGCAATAGACGGCGAGCAGCCGCCGGACACCGGGGGCGGGATCGGCACGGACCAGAACCGGCCCGAAGCGCGGGCTGCGGACGACATTCAGCGCGTCGTAGGCGGGGTCGCCTGCCAGCCCCTTCGGATCGACGACGAGCCACTCCTCCCGGTCCGCGCCGAGGATGTTGGCGTCGTGCAGGTCGCCGTGCAGCACCAGGGTCCGCCGGTCGCGCGCGGTCTCCTCGAGGGTGGCCATCGCGGCCTCGATCACCGGCGCGGGCAGCGGGTCGCCGAAGGCGGCCGAGGTCTCGCGGATCTCGGCGGGCCAGCCCGCCACGTGCTCGGCGAGTGAGCGCAGCCCGGGCGGCGCCGGCACGGCCAACCGCCGCGACAGCCTGCCCTGCACGGCAACGGCGGTCTCGATGTCGGTGACCGCGGCCAGGGTCCCGCGCGGCGCGCGTTCGAGCAGCATGGCGAAACGGTCGTCGTCGCGCTCGTAGAGATGGACCGCGCCCCGGCCCGCCCAGGCCACGAAAGCCAGCGGCTCGTGGATGTTGCCGGGATGCGGGAACGAGACCTTGATCACGGACGGCGGCAGACCGGCGGCCCGCACGGGGACCACCAGGCCGACCTCGCCGTACATCACCGGTCCGTCCGGTGTGCACCGCCAGCGCCGGAGCAGGTCGGCGACGATCGCGGGCAGGGCATCGATCCAATCCCGGCCCGCCGCACCCTCTCCGGCGATCTTCTTGCGCGCGAAGGCTTCCGGCACCTCGATCATGCCCGCACTGTAGTCCGGGAGCGGCGCGCGTGACGGCTCGCGACAGGGCTGGGAGCGGGCGGGGAGAACGCGGAAAGGGGACGGCGACACCTCTTTCCCTTTTCAACGTATAACGCACCAGGGGCCTTGTGGCAAGGCCCCGGTGCGGGCGCACAATGGCCCGCCGAGGTTCGCCGACCTGCGCGGACCACCACGGTCCGCGCCGGCGCGGCGAGGAGAGTGAGGGCATGTGACAGACCGGGATCACGACACCGAACTGCGGTCCGAGCAGGACTACGTGGCCGGGCTCTACGAGCGTCTCGACACCGAACGCGCCCGGGTGGCCCGGCGCTACGAGGACGCGCTGCGCGGCGACGGCCTGTCCCCGATGGAGCGCGATGTCGAGGTGCGCGCGCTCGGCCGGGAGCGCAGGCGCCTCGACGTGGCCGACAACGGCCTGTGCTTCGGCAGGCTCGACGCCGAGGACGGTGCGGTGACCTACATCGGGCGGATCGGCCTGTTCGCCGAGGACGACGAGTTCACCACCCTACTGCAGGACTGGCGGGCGCCGGCCTCCAGCGCCTTCTACACCGCGACGGCGGCCCACCCCGAGGGCATGCGCCGCAGGCGCCAGTTCCACACCAGGGGCCGCGCGCTGACCCGCTTCACCGACGAGGCGCTCGGGGGGCCGGGCGGCGGCGACGGGGACGCGGCGCTGCTGGCCGCGCTCGACGCGCCGCGGGGGGAGGGCATGCGCGACATCGTCGCCACGATCCAGGCCGAGCAGGATCGCATCATCCGGCTCGATCACCCGGGCGTGCTGGTGATCGAGGGCGGGCCCGGCACCGGCAAGACGGTCGTCGCCCTGCACCGGGTGGCCTACCTGCTCTACACCCAGCGGGAACGGATGGAGCGCAACGGCGTTCTCGTCATCGGGCCCAACCCGGCCTTCCTGCGCCACATCGGCCGCGTGCTGCCCTCGCTGGGGGAGTCGAATGTCGTGTTCGGCACCACCGGGGACCTCGTCCCCGGCCTGCGCGTCATCGCCGAGGACACCGCCGCGGCGACCCGGATCAAGGGGGCGCTGCCGATACTGGACGTGCTCGCGGCGGCCGTCGCCGACCGCCAGCGGCTGCCGGACGAACCCCGCTCGATCCCCCTGGCCGACATCACGGTCCGCGTCGACGCCGCGACCGCCGAGTGGGCACGCGAGGAGGCGCGCGCCTCCGGTCTGCCGCACAACGAGGCGAGGGCGACCTTCGCCGAGATCGTCACCTACGTCCTCACCGAGCGGGCGATCGCGCGGATCGGCCGTGGCTGGCTCACCCGCGACAACAAGGAGGCCTGGGAGAACCTGCGCGCCGACCTGCTGCGCGAGCTGGCCGACAGCGCGGAGTTCACCGCGCTGCTCGACGAGCTGTGGCCGGTCCTCACCCCCGAAGGGCTGCTGGCCGAGCTGTTCTCGTCGCCGGAGCGCCTGCGCGCGGCGGGCGCGGACCCGGCGCTGCATCGCGCCGACGGCGCCGCGTGGACCGTAGCGGACGTGCCGCTGCTCGACGAGCTGGTCGACCTGCTCGGACGGGAGAAGACCGACGACGCCGCGGCGGAGCGCGCGCGGCGGGCCGAGGCCGAATACGCTGCGGGCGTACTGGATCTGCTGGTGAACCGGGCCGACATGATGGACGACGAGGACCACCTCTTCGCCCAGGACATGCTCTTCGGCGCCGACCTGGCCGACCGCTTCACCGAACGTGACACGCGCGACGTCGCCGACCGGGCGGCCGCCGACCGCGACTGGACCTACCGGCACATCGTCGTCGACGAGGCCCAGGAACTGTCGGCGATGGACTGGCGGGTGCTCATGCGGCGCTGCCCGGGCCGGTCGTTCACCGTCGTGGGCGACCTGGCCCAGCGCCGATCGGTCGCGGGCGCGACCTCCTGGGGCGAGATGTTCGACCCGTACGTGCCGGGGCGCTGGGCCTACCGGTCGCTGTCGGTGAACTACCGCACGCCGGCCGAGATCGTGCGGGTCGCCGCCGGGGTGCTCGCGGAGTTCGCCCCCGGCGTGCGGCCGCCCGAACCGGTGCGCGCGTGCGGCGTCGAGCCGTGGTCGCGGCCGGTCACCGAGCGCGAACTGCCCGACGCGGTGGCCGAATTCGTGCGCGACGAGGCCGGGCGCGAGGGCACCAGCGTGGTCATCGGCCCGCCAGACGTCGCCGGCGCGGTACCCGCGGCCGCGACCAAGGGGCTCGAGTACGACGCGGTGCTGGTGGTCGACCCGGACCGGATCCTGGCGGACGGCCCGCGCGGCGCGGCCGAACTGTACGTCGCGCTCACCCGCGCGACGCAGCGGCTCGGCGTGCTGCACCGGAACCCGTTGCCGGAGTGCCTGTCCGGGCTGACGCCGCGGGTGGGTGAGGTCGCCGGTCAGCCGAGGGCGGCGAGCAGTTCCCGGGTGTGACGGTCGAGGGCGCCGGCGGCGCCCGGGTCGAAATCCGGCCCGGTGACGGCGATGCGCGTGCCCTCGACGTAGGCGCTGAGACGTTCGGCGGGCGGGCATCGATCAGGGCGAGGATCGGGTCGGCCGCCGCGGCAACGGGTTTGGCGTGCTGTCGCATGTCCTGGACCATGGCGAGCGTGGCCCGGTCGTAGGAGCCGGTCACCGCCGTCGCGGTCACCCCGGGGTGGACGAGCAGGTAGCGCACGGGGCTGTCGGGGTGGCGCTGGGCGTAGGCGACCCCGAGCAGGTCGTTGAGCTTGCCGCCCTGGCCGAGCGCGGCGCCGCCGTGATAGTGCCGCCGAGCCTGCAGGTCGCCGAGATTCGCGGCCGACAGCGGGCCGCCGGGCCCGGCGACGTTGACGATCAACGGCCGCGGCGCCCGCGCCAGCTCCTCGGCCAGCCCGTGCCCGAACAGGAAGCGGCTCAGGTAGAAGTGCGCGAACGTCGCCTCCAGGCCGTCGACGGTCTCGGTGCGGCGCGACCGGTAGTACCGGGCACAGAACACCAGGGTGTCCACGACGGGGTGCTCGGCACGGATCCGGGCGATCGCGGCCCGGGTGGCGGCCACCGAATCCAGGTCGACCCGGAGGAAAGTGCCACGCCCGCCGGAGGATCCGGTGACGGCGCGGCCCTTGTCCGGATCGCGGCCGAGGACGACCACGTGGTCGCCGCGCTGCGAGGAACTCCTCGGCCAGGTAGCGGCCGATCCCGTCGGTGCCGCCGGTGATGACGACCGTGCCCATCCGTGTCTCCTCGGTCTGTGTCGGCCGGATCCAGTGTGCCCGCATCCGGGGACGGCGCGGTCCGCGCATAGGCTGACCGGATGCGGCGCGTACTGGTCAGCGGGATCTCCGGCGCGGGCAAGACGACCCTGGCCCGGCGCCTGTCCGCCCAGCTCGGGCTCCCGCACCACGAACTCGACGCCCTGCACCACGGGCCCGGCTGGACGAAGCGGCCCGAATTCGAATCCGAGGTGGCCGAATTCGTCGCGGGCGAGCGCTGGGTCACCGAGGACCAGTACGCCGGGCTGCTCGGCGATCTGCTGTGGACCCGCGCCGACACCGTCGTGTGGCTCGACCTGCCGCGCCGCACGGTCATGCAGCGGGTGATCCGGCGCTCGTTCGCGCGCGCGGCGACCGGGCGCGAACTGTGGAACGGCAACCGGGAGTCCTTCCGCGACTGGCCCGACCCGGAACATCCCATCCGCTGGGCGTGGTCCCGGCACGCCGATCGCCGGGCCCGCACGGCCGATCGCGTCGCCCGGTTCCCGGCGGTCGAGGTGGTGCGGCTCACGGACGCGGCGGCGGTACGCCGCTGGCTGCGCGGGCTGTCCGACTGACGGCGGCTGTTTCGGCCCCGGCCCCGGTGGTATCGCCCGCCTACACCGCTCAAGTCCGGCCGGGGCGAGCGCCCGCGGCCGCGCCGAAAGGACGCTCCCATGGTGACTCGCACCGGTTCCGTCTCCGTCCTGCACTCACCGGTCCAGCTGGCGGCCCTGGTCGTCGGCGTGCTGTTCCTGCTCGCGGGCGTGCTCGGGTTCGTCCCCGGGATCACCACCGGCTTCGACAGCATCGAATGGTCCGGTCACCACTCCGGCGCCGAGCTGTTCGGCCTGTTCCAGGTCTCGGTGCTGCACAACATCGTGCACCTGCTGTTCGGCGTGCTCGGCGTCGCCGCCTGCACCCGGCCCGGCGCCGCGCGCACCTACCTCCTCGCCGGTGGCGCGGTCTATCTGGTGCTGTGGCTCTACGGGCTCGCCGTCGACCAGCACAGCGACGCGAACTTCGTCCCCACCAACACCGCCGACAACTACCTGCACTTCGGCCTCGGCCTCGGCATGCTGCTGCTCGGCCTGATCCTGCCCCGCTTCGCCCGGCCCGCCGACCCGCTCTCGGACCGCCAGCCCGGCATCATCGAGTAGGCGCGTCACCCGGCGCGGTCCGGGTATGCGACCGGCATGAAACACTTCCGGCGCTGGGGAGCTGTCTACCTGCTGATCCTGCTGTTCCTGGGCTCGTGGGCCGCGCAGTTCGTCACCCAGCTCATCGCCTACCGCAGCAGTCAGCAGGACCTGGGGCTGCCGTTCACCTGGTCCGGATACTGGCCCGACTTCCTGTCCAGCACGTTCGAGAACTGGCAGAGCGAATGGTTGCAGCTGGTCTTCCAGGCCATCCTGCTGCTGGGCGCCAAACACTGGATCTTCCGGGTCGACGCCGAGACGAGCGAGCGCATCGAGGCCAAGATCGACGACCTGCGCGACTACCTGGTGCCCCCGGCGCGCCACACCCCCGATCCGGCCTCGGCCGACCCCGATCAGTCCTGACCGGTGTCGGGCCGGATCGCGGTCTCGGGGTCGTCGTCGGCGGGCGGCTCGGGGTCGCGCCACTCCTCGGCGCGGCTGGACCGGTTGCCGCGCAGGGTGCCTTCGAGCTCGTGGGCGAGTTCCTCGTCCTGGGCCGGGCCGTGCTTGGTGTTGCCGCGTTCGATGTCCATCGGAGTTCCCTTCAGTGGTGGCGCAACAGGGCGGCGACGCCGTCATCGGACGGCAGTTCCCCGGGGGCGCAGACGATCTCGGCGCCCATGAGCAGCGCGGCGACCGGCAGCGCCTCGTCGGCGCGGCAGGTCTGGCGCGGGCCCGACCCACCGGACCAGCCCGCCGGGCCGTCGGCGTCGACGCCCACCTGCGCGCGGTCGGCGCCGACCTGCACCGCGCGGTCGCCGAGGGCGTCGGCGTCGATCAGCAGCTGGTCGACGTTGGCCATGCGCAGCGCCGCGGTGGTCTCGGCGAGGCCGGCCACGGCCAGGCCGTCCTCGCGGCCGTACTCGGTCGCGAACGTCTCGAGCACCTCGTCGTGGTGCTTGCGCCGTTCGGCGTCGAGCACCTCGGCCACCGCGGCGTCGAGCGCGTCGCGGTCGGCGCCCGCGGCCCGTCCGCCCGCCTCGACCTCGACCACGTTGTCGTCGGTGGGCAGGTCCCGGTGCAGGGCCGCGCGCGCGGCGACCTCGCCCGCGAGCACGATCACCTCCGCCCCCACCTCCTGGGCCTCCCAGGCCACCCGGTGGGCCGCGTCGGTGAGGTCGCGGTGCGTCTCGGTGTTGCCGTGCCCGTCGTCGGTGCGCAGGTCGCAGCCCGCGCGGTCGACGACGGCGACGACGTGGGGCACCGGCGCGCTGCCGTACTGCTCGACCAGCGGGAGCAGGTAGGGCAGAGAGGACACCCGCACCACCTCGGCCGCGGGCGGGTCCGGCAGCACCTCGTCGGCGTGCACGCCGTGATCGTCGAGGATCAGCAGCCTGCCGCCGCGGCCCACGACCGGGGGATCGTCGCGGATCGCCCGCTCGAACAGGGCGAGCATGTTCGCGGTCGCTCCCGCGTCGAGGAGTTTGTCGCACACGGATTTCCGGCGCAGGTCGAGCTGCCGGGCGGCGTCCTCGGTGTCGTGGGAGACATCGAGACACACCACCGCGAACGGACCGCGCCGTTCCGCTATCTGTCGCAGAGTCGTCTCGTTCACAGGGCGCGACTACCCACGGCACGGCGACCGAATCTCACCCGGCGAGCAGACGCAGCACGGCCTTCTCCACCGCGTCGCGCCGCCGCTCGGCCGAGCGGCACCGGTCGGCCCGCCGCAGCGCCGCGGCGATCGTCCTGCCCTCGGTGAACGCGGTGACCACGCGCGGATCGACGTACGCGTCGCGGGCGACGGTGGGCGTGTTGCCCAGCCGCTCGGCCACCTCGGTCATGACCTCCTTGATCACGGCGCGCCTGCGGCGCTCCGATTCCGGCGCGGGTTCCCGCTCGGCGAAGCACTCGGCGGCCAGCACGGTGGCCTCCCACGTCCGCAGATCCTTGACGCTGCCCTCGCAGCCGGTGAGTTCCTTGAAGCGCTGGTTGACGTCGTCGGCGGTCAGGTCGCACAGCCCGTCGCGCTCCCGGTAGACCAGCAGCCTGCCCGACTCCGGCCGCACCCGCCGCAGCGCCCGCACGACCGTGACCAGCGCGGGATCGGTCACCCGCGCCTGTCTGCGGATACCGCCCTTGGCCGGGAAGTCCAGGCACAGGGTGTCCCCGGAGACCCGGACCTGCTCGCGAAGCAGGGTCGCCACGCCCCGGCTGCCGTTCTCCTCGGCGTATTCCTCCCCGCCCACCCGGAACACCCCGCGGTCCAGCAGGGTGATCGCGGCCGCGCAGATCCGCCGCTTGCCGAGCCCGTCGTGCGCGAGGTCGGCGCGCACCCGCCTGCGCGCCGCGGGCAGGTGCGTGGCCAGCTCGAGCACCCGGTCGAACTTCTCCTCGTCGCGCTCGCGTCGCCACTGCTCGTGGTACAGGTACTGCTTGCGGCCTGCCGCGTCGACGCCGACGGCCTGGATGTGCCCGTGCGGGTGGTCGCTGATCCACACCTCGCGCCAGGCCGGGGGAATGACCAGCGCCTCGATCCTGGCGAGCGTCGCCGGGTCGTCGACCCGGTCGCCGTCGGTGGTGCGATAGCCGAAACCCCGGCCGCGCCGGACCCGTTCGATGCCGGGACCGTAGGGCCGCACACGTCTGAGTCGCATGTCGTCCTCCGCTCCGGATCTACCCGGTTCGGGCGCGGATTATCACCTGATTACCGGCGCCCGACCTGGCTATGCCGTCGGTATGAAAGCACGAACGAAGGTCGCCGCGGTCCTCGCGGCCGTGGCGATGGCCGCTCTGTCGGCCGCCTGTAGTGACATCGAGAAGGCCGTCAACAAGGGCGGTGACACCCGCTGCAGCGAGTACACCGCCCAGGATTCCTCGGAACGGCACACCACCGTGACGAAGTACCTGGAACAGGAGCGCGGCAAGGACGCGGGCGTCGATCAGAACACCGTCGACCTCGCCGCGGCCGCCATCGATCTGATGTGCAGCGCGCAGGCCAACCCCGACACCCCGATCCGCGACGCCGACCTGACCGGCATCCTCGTCCCCAAGTAGGCACCGCCACGGGCGTTTCGACGGGCGGGTGCGGGCTATGACCCCCGCATGACGTCCTACTGGTTCACCGAGGCCGAACTGCCCGCCCGCCTGCCCCTGCCCGGGGACGCCCGCGTCGACACGCTAGTGATCGGCGCCGGCCTGGTCGGTCTGTCGACCGCCCAGGCGCTGGCGGCGGCGGGCCACGACGTCGCCGTGATCGAGGCGCGGCGGGTCGGCGCGGTCACCTCCGGCGCCACCACCGCCAAGATCTCCGCGCTCCAGGGCACCCGCGCCCAGACCATCGCGAAGCGACACGACGTGGCCGTGCTGTCGCGCTACCTGGCCGCCAATCTGGCGGGCCTGGACCATCTGCTCGACTTCTGCGCCGGGCACGACATCGCCGCCCAGCGGGTGCCGGCGATCACCTACGCGCAGAACGAGTCCGAGCGCGGCGCGGTGCGTGCCGAGTACGAGGCGACGCGGGCCGGCGGACTGCCGACCGAGCTCGTCGACGACTGCGAGGTGCCGTTCCCGACCGCGGGCGCGGTGCGGCTGCGCGAGCAGGCGCAGGTCGACCCGGTCGCCGTGCTTGCCGCCCTGGCCGCCGACGTGGAGGCGCGCGGCGCCCCGGTTCACGAGTCGACCCGCGCCCGGCGGCTGCGCCGACGGCACGGCCGGGTGGAGGTGGAGACCGAACACGGCACGGTGTCGGCGTCGACGGTCGTGGTGGCGACGGGGATACCGGTCTTCGACCGCGGCCTGTTCTTCGCGCGGTTGACCCCGCAGCGCTCCTACCTGGCCGCCTTCGACGTGCCCGGCCCGATCCCGGCGGAGATGTACCTCAGCGCAGGCAGCCCCACCCGGTCCCTGCGCCGGGTTCCCACCGACACCGGGGAGGTCCTGTTCGTGGGTGGCAGCGGGCACACCGTCGGCCGGACCCGGTCGGCCGCCGCGCACGTCAACGACCTGCTCGACTGGACGGAGCGGTGGTTCCCCGGCGCGCGCCTGCTCGACCGCTGGTCGGCCCAGGACTACCACCCGGTCGGCGAGCTGCCCGGGGCAGGTCCGCTGCTGCCCGGCACCGACGACGTCCTCGTGGCGACGGGGTTCGCGAAGTGGGGCATGGCCGCGGGCGCCGCCGCAGCGACCGTGCTGGCGGACCGGGTCCTCGGCCGCCGCTCGCCGGAGTGGGCCGAGGTCTTCACCGTCGCGCGCCCGGCTCCCGGCACGCTGGTGGCGGGAGCGCAGGCGAATCTCTCGGTGGCACGGCAGATGACGACCGGCTGGCTGAGTCTGGCGGGTCACGGCGCCGCCGCGGGCGACCCGCCCGAGGGCGCGGGCCGCGTGGAACGTCGGGGCGCGCATCCGACCGCGGTCTGCACGGTCGACGGTGAGACCACGGCGGTCTCGGCGGTCTGTCCCCATCTCCGGGGCATCCTCGCCTGGAACGATGCCGAGAAGACCTGGGACTGCCCGCTGCACGGATCCCGTTTCGCGCCAGACGGCGCCGTCCTGGAGGGCCCTGCCACCACGCCGTTGCCGCGGCGCTGAACGGAGTCGCTCCGCCCGGCGTGCCGCGAAAACCGCGTGGCCGCAGGGATTACAGGCTGTGGACGCCCATCATCCGGGTCGCGGTTGCCAGGGCGAGGGCCAGCCCGACCGTGCCGAAGGCGGCGAGCGCGAGCGAGCCGCTGAGGGTGGTGAGTCCGAGGAAGAAGAACACGCAGGTGGCCACCATGATCGCCATGCTGGTCAGATCC
>NZ_BAGK01000101.1 GCF_000308795.1 Nocardia thailandica NBRC 100428
TCCTTCGCGATAGGGGACCCAGATCTGGGTCCCCTATCGGCGTTTCAGGGCTGTTCTCGGCCCACCACGCCGGGCAGCTGCTGCCCCGCCTCCCGTGCGTGGTTGAATTTCACCAGGCGGGGCCATGAAACCAGAAAGGGATCGCCGTGTCGGAACACAACGACGGACGGAAGCCTTTCCGCCGGGACGGTGACGCCCGCGGCTTCGGCCGGCGCGGCGAACCGAACGAGCGGAACAGCGGGGGGCAGCGCGGGGGCGGCCACCGGGACAACGAGCGCCGGGGAGACTTCCCCCGGTCCGACCGCGGCAGCGGATTCGACCGTGGTGACCGCGGCTTCCGCCGCGACGACGACAAGGGCGGCTTCCGGCGCGAGGGCGGCGACCGCGGCGGCTACCAGCGGCGCGACGCCGGCGACCGGCGCGACGACAACCGAGGCGGATACAACCGGTCTGGCGGCTCGCGTGACGACCGCGGCGGCTACCGCCGCGGCGAATCCGACCGTGGCACAGGCGGTTCCGATCGCGGCTTCCGCCGCGACGACGACAAGGGCGGCTTCCGGCGCGAGGGCGGCGACCGCGGCGGCTACCAGCGCCGCGACGACGATCGTGGTGGATACAACCGGTCCGGCGGCCCGCGTGACGACCGCGGCGGCTACCAGCGCGGCGGCGACGATCGCGGCGGGTTCCGCCGGGGCGGCTCCGACGACCGCGGTGGCTACCAGCGGCGCGACGACGACCGCGGTGGTTTCCGGCGCGGCGGCGAATCCCGCGGCGACGACCGTGGCGGATTCAAGCGCGAGGGCGACCGTGGCGGTTACCAGCGTCGCGACGACGATCGCGGCGGTTACCAGCGCGGCGGCGACGATCGGGGCGGTTTCAAGCGTGAAGGCGATCGTGGCGGTTTCCGCCGCGACAGCAACCGGGGCGACGACCGCGGCGGCTTCCGCCGGGACGGCGGCGACCGGGGCGGCCGCGGTGGCGACGACCGCGGCTACCAGCGCGGCGGCGACGATCGCGGCGGGTTCCGCCGGGGCGGCTCCGACGACCGCGGTGGCTACCAGCGGCGCGACGACGACCGCGGCGGCTTCCGCCGGTCCGGCGACGACCGCGGGTACAACCGCGGTGGCGATGCCCGCGACGATCGCGGCGGATTCAAGCGCGGCGGCGACGATCGGGGCGGGTTCCGTCGCGGCGGATCCGACGAGCGCGGCGGTTACCAGCGCGGCGGCGACGACCGCGGCGGGTTCCGCCGGGAGAACGACGACCGTGGCGGTTTCCGGCGCGGTGGCGAGTCCCGCGGCGGCGAGCGCGGCGGTTACCAGCGCGGCGACGATCGTGGCGATCGCGGCGGATTCAAGCGTGGCGGCGACGATCGGGGCGGGTTCCGTCGCGGCGGCGACGACCGTGGCGGGTTCCCGCGCGACGACCGGCGCGGCCGGGGCGAGGACCGCGGTGGCTTCCGGCGCGAGTCCGACGCGGAGTCCGTGCGGGAGGAGACCTCCGACGACGCGGGTTCGACCGCGTCGGCCGAGACTCGTGCCGGGGAGAACGTCAGCGCGGCAACCGATGCCGGGGTGACCGGCGGCGCGGACGAGTCGCTCGGCGACGCCGGTGCGGTCTCCGGCGTCGGAGGGACCGAGCGCGGCACCGACGCGACGGTCACGGCCGACAGCGACGCTCCTCGGGACACCGCTCCGGCCACCGGCAAGGCGGCCGGCACGGGCCCGGACACCGGCGATGCGGTCGCCAGAGGCGGCGACGCCTCGACAGGTGGCGCCTCGACAAGTGGCGCCTCGACAAGTGGCGCCTCGACAAGTGGCGCCTCGACAAGTGGCGCCTCGACAAGTGGCGCCTTGGCGGGTGACGCCGCGAGCGGCAGGTCGGCCAGCGGCGCGACGGCGAGCCACGCCCCTGCGAACGGTACGGCGGCGAGCGACGCCCCTGCGAGCGGTACGTCGGCGAGCGATGGTGCGGAGTCGCGCGACGAGGCGCAGCCCACTCGCGGTGCCGATGACGAGCAGGTCCGCTCTCTCGACGACAGGGATCGCGGTGGTGACCGCTACGGCTCCCGTGACGATCGGGACCGTGCTGGTGACCGCTACGGCTCCCGCGACGACAGGGATCGCGGTGGCGACCGCTACGGCTCCCGTGACGATCGCGATCGCGGTGGTGACCGCTACGGCTCGCGTGACGATCGGGACGACCGCCGCCGGGGTGGCGAGGGCGCCCGGGTGACCGGTGGACGCTCGCTGGATCGCCGTCCGGCGCGCCCGGACGAGCCCGATCTGCCGGAGGACGTGCAGGCCACCGATCTGGATCCGGCCGTGCGCCGCGATCTGTTGAGCCTGGACAAGGGCAATGCCGAGACCGTGGCGCGGCACCTGGTCATGGCCGTGGAGCTGCTGGAGGACGACCCGCGGCTGGCCCTGGCCCACGCGCGCGCGGCCCGGCAGCGGGCGGGCCGGATCGCGGTGGTCCGGGAGACCGCCGGCGTGGTCGCGTACCACGCCGAGGAGTGGGCCGAGGCGCTCTCCGAGCTGCGGACCGCGCGGCGCATGTCCGGTGGGTCCGGGCTGCTGGCGGTCATGGCCGACTGCGAACGCGGCCTCGGCCGGCCCGAGCGGGCGATCGAACTCGGCCGCAGCGAGGAAGCCCAGCGGCTGAAGGGTGACGAGGCCAGCGAGCTGCGCATCGTCGTGGCCGGAGCCCGCATGGACCTCGGCCAGTTCGATCAGGCCGTGGTGACCCTGCAGACCTCGGACCTCGATCCGGCCCGCACCGGACCGGCCGCGGCCCGCCTGTTCTACGCCTACGCCGACGCGCTCGTCGCGGCGGGCCGGACCGACGAGGGCCTGCGATGGTTCCTCAACGCGGCCTCGGCCGACGTCGACGGCGACACCGACGCCGAGGAACGCGCCGCCGAACTCACCGGCGAGTAGCTCCCGCATCACCGACGGCCGCCCCCGAGACCGGGGGCGGCCGTTCGTGTTCCGGCACCGCGGCGACCGTCCGGCGCGGGGGAGCGAACCCGTGGCACGCCTCCGGGACCGTCGGCGCGCCCCGGCCCCGGACGTCGCGGGAACCGGCGGTGCAGGTGCCGTGCGTCCCGGCACGCGGAGCGGCGCAGGCCCACCGCGGAGGTCGGCGTGTTCGCGACACACCTGTCGGCATGTCGGGCGACTCCCGGCGGGACGGGAACCGAGTGCCTGTTACCCGCCGCGGATCGGCGCGCGGTGATGCCTGATCATGAAAGGGCTTGTGATCCGGCGGCTCCGGGTCACGGGACGGATGTGTCGGTGGCTCGGCGTAGGGTCTGCGCGTGTTCGTCCCGGCCCGTAACGACGACGACAGTGAGATGGTGTGAACCGGCTACGCGATGGCTACGACGCTCTGCTGCTCGACCTCGACGGCACCCTGTACCGGGGTCCGGAGGTCATCGAGGGCGCGCCCAAAGCGCTCGCGCCCGACGGCGATTCGGCGCAGCGGCTCGTCTACGTCACCAACAACGCCGCCCGGGGCCCCGCCCCGGTCGCGCGGCACCTGGCCGAACTCGGCTACCCGGCGGCCCCGGACGACGTGGTGACCAGCGCGCAGGCCGCCGCCCGCCTGCTGGCCGAGCGGCTCGCTCCCGGGTCGACCGTGCTCGTGGTCGGCACCGAGGACCTGGTCGCGGAGGTGAGCGCGGTCGGGCTCACCCCGGTGCGTCGCTTCGACGGCGAACCGCCGGCCGCCGTCGTCCAGGGACACTCGCCGCTGACCGCGTGGCCGGATCTGGCCGAGGCCGCCTACGCGGTGCGCGCCGACGCGCTCTGGGTGGCCGCCAACGCCGACCGGACCCTGCCCAACGAGCGCGGTCTCGCCCCGGGCAACGGCGCGATGGTCGCGGCCCTGCGCGCGGCCACCGACCGGGAGCCGCTGGTCGCGGGCAAGCCGTTCGCGCCCCTGATGGAGGACGCGCTCGCCCGCGCGGGCGGCGGGCGCGCCCTGGTCGTCGGCGACCGGCTCGACACCGACATCGAGGGCGCCAACGGGCTCGGGCTCGACTCGCTGCTGGTCCTCACCGGCGTCAGCACCCTCGACGACCTCGTCGCCGCGCCCGCGGAGCGGGTACCGACGTTCGTGGCGCTGTCGCTGGACGCGCTCAACGCCCCGCAGGCCGCCGACGCGGCGGCCTGCGGCGAACTGGCCGCCCGGCTGGCGGCCGAGCCCGGCGTGGCGGTACGCGTGCGCGCAACCGATTCGGAAATCCGATAGCGTTGACCCCACGATGAGTACACCGAGTTCGCCCGCGAGCGGCCCCACACCGCGCCCCCGTCCCGGGGTCCCGTTGCCCGGCAGTCACCTGCCGGGTGGTCCCGGACAGCCCGAACCGGCCGATCCGCAGCGGGTCCGGGCCGAGATCGACGCGCTGCTCGCCGAACTCGGCTCCTCGCCCGCCGTTCCCCACGCGGCCGAGAGCACCGAGGCGGGCGCCGACATCACCCGTCGCGCCCGGATCCTCGAGCAGGCGCACGAGGTGCTCGTCGACGCGCTCGCGACCGTGGACAAGATCTAGGTGGCCAGGCGCGCACGCGTGGACGCCGAACTCGTTCGCCGCGGGTTGGCCCGGTCACGGGAACACGCGGTCGAACTGATCGGCGCGGGCCGCGTCCTCATCGCGGGCACCGTCGCGACGAAACCCGCCACCGCGGTCGAGGCGGGCACCCCGCTGATCGTGCGGACCGAACCCGACGAGGTCCAGTGGGCCTCGCGCGGTGCCCACAAGCTGCTCGGGGCGCTCGCCGCGTTCGAGCCGGCCGGCCTCGACCTGGCGGGCAGGCGCTGCCTGGACGCGGGCGCCTCGACCGGCGGGTTCACCGACGTGCTGCTCGCGCGCGGCGCGGCCGAGGTGGTGGCTGTCGACGTCGGCTACGGCCAGCTGATCTGGCGGTTGCAGAACGACGAGCGGGTGCGCGTGCACGACCGCACCAACGTCCGCAACATCACGCCCGAGACCATCGGCGGCACCGTCGACGCGGTCGTGGGCGACCTGTCGTTCATCTCCCTCGCGCTGGTGCTGCCCGCGCTGGCGGCGTGCGCGGCGGACGGGGCCGACCTGCTGCCGATGGTGAAGCCGCAGTTCGAGGTCGGCAAGGAACGCGTCGGATCCGGCGGCGTGGTGCGCGATCCCGCGCTGCGCGCCGAGGTCGTGCGCGAGGTGGCCGCCGCGGCGGCGGGGCTCGGCCTGAGCACGCTCGGCGTGGTCGCCAGCCCGCTGCCCGGGCCGTCGGGCAATGTCGAATACTTCCTGTGGCTGCGCAAGGACGGCGCGGCCGGCTACGACGCCGAACAGGTCGCGGCGCTGGTCGCCCGCGCGGTCGAGGAGGGCCCGCAGTGAGCACCCGCGAGATCCTGCTGGTCGCCCATCCCGGCCGCGCCGAGATCATCGAGACCGCCCACCGGGTGGCCAAGATCTTCGCCGAGGCCGGGATCTGCCTGCGCGTGCTGGCCGACGAGGCCGACAGCACCCGCTTCGGCGACGAGCCCGCCGGCTTCCCGGTGCGCGTCGTGCCGCACAGCCCCGGCGCGGCCGACGGCTGCGAGATGGTGCTGGCGCTCGGCGGCGACGGCACCTTCCTGCGCGCCGCCGAACTCGGCAGGCCCAGCGGCGTTCCGGTGCTCGGAATCAACCTGGGCCGTATCGGTTTCCTCACCGAGGCCGAGGCCGAGCATCTCGACGAGGCGCTGGCCCAGGTCGTGCGGCGCGACTACCGCGTCGAGGACCGGATGACCATCGACGTCACCGTCCGGGTCGACGACGTCGTCGTCGAGCGGGGCTGGGCGCTCAACGAGGCCAGCCTGGAGAACGCCCAGCGCATGGGCGTGCTCGAGGTGGTGCTCGAGGTCGACGGGCGGCCGGTGTCGGCCTTCGGGTGCGACGGCATCCTCATCGCCACGCCGACGGGGTCCACCGCCTACGCGTTCTCCGCGGGCGGGCCGGTGGTGTGGCCGGAACTCGAAGCCCTGCTGGTCATCCCGAGCAACGCGCACGCGCTGTTCGCGCGGCCGCTGGTGACCAGCCCGGATTCGGTGATCGCGGTGGAGACCGTGGCCACCGGGCACGACGCGATCGTATTTCTCGACGGCAGACGTACATTGGCGCTGCCACACGGTGGGCGGGCCGAGGCGGTGCGCGGTGCGCGACCGGTCCGGTGGGTGCGGCTGGACTCCGCGCCGTTCGCCGACCGGATGGTGCGCAAGTTCCAGTTGCCCGTGACCGGCTGGCGGGGCAGGCGGCGAACGGAGATCCCAGGTGTTGACAGAGATCAGGATTGACGGCCTCGGCGTCATCTCGACGGCGACCGCGCAGTTCCACGAGGGCCTGACGGTCCTCACCGGCGAGACCGGCGCGGGCAAGACCATGGTCGTGACCAGCCTGCACCTGCTCAGCGGCGCCCGCGCCGACGCGGGCCGGGTGCGTGTCGGCCAGGCCAAGGCGGTGGTCGAGGGGCGCTTCGTCACCGACGAGGTCAACGACGCCGCCCGCGCGGCGGTGGCCGAGGTGCTCGAGGCGGCGGGCGCGGAGGCCGACGAGGACGGCAGCATCATCGCCGTGCGCACGGTCAACAGCGACGGCCGCTCCCGGGCCCACCTGGGCGGCCGCGGGGTGCCCGCGGCCGTGCTCGCCGATTTCAGCGCCAAGCTGCTCACCGTGCACGGGCAGAACGACCAGCTGCGGCTCCAGCGGCCCGAGCAGCAGCGGCACGCCCTCGACCAGTTCGCCGGCGAGAGCGTCGGCGCGCTGCTGCGCAGGTACCGGACCGCGCGGCGCGCCTGGCTCGACGCCCGCACCGAACTGCTCGAGCGGACCGCGCGCAGCCGCGAACTCGCCCTCGAGGCCGACCGGCTCAAGCACTCGCTGACCGAGATCGACGGCATCGCCCCCGAACCCGGTGAGGACGAGCGGCTGGTCGCCGAGATCCGCCGCCTCAGCGACCTGGACTCGTTGCGCGAAGCCGCCGCCGCCGCGCACGAGGCGCTCACCGGCGCCGCCGACAATCCCGGCGACGGCGCGGGCGCGCTCGACCTGCTCGGCGGGGCGCGGGCCCGGCTGGACTCCGCCGACGATCCCGCCCTGGCGGCGCTGGCGCCCCGGCTCGGCGAGGCGGTCGCGGTTGTCGTCGACCTGGCCGCCGAGCTCAGCGGCTACCTCTCCGAGCTGCCGTCGGATCCCGGCGCGCTGGATCAGCTGCTGACCCGCCAGGCCGAGCTCAAGACCCTGACCCGCAAGTACGCCCCCGACATCGACGGGGTCATCGCCTGGGCGGACGAGGCGCGCCTGCGGCTGGACTCCCTCGACGTGTCGGAGGAGGCGCTGAGCGCGCTCGCCGCCGAGGTGGACGCGGCCGCGGAGAAGGTCCGCGAGGCCGCGCGCAAGCTGTCGGCCGCCCGGGCCAAGGCGGCGGGCAAGCTGGCCAAGGCGGTCAGCACCGAGCTCACCGGCCTGGCGATGGGCAAGGCCGCCCTCGACGTGCGGGTGCGGACGATGATCGCCGGTCCCGGCGATTCGGCGCCGCTCGATCTCGACGGCGCCACCGTGCACGCGGGCTCCCACGGCGTGGACGAGGTGGAGTTCCGGCTCGCGGCGCACTCGGGCGCGCAGTCGCTGCCGCTGAGCAAGAGCGCCTCCGGCGGCGAGCTCTCGCGCGTCATGCTCGCGCTGGAGGTGGTGCTGGCCGGGTCCGACCACGGCACCACCATGGTCTTCGACGAGGTCGACGCCGGTGTGGGCGGGCGGGCCGCGGTCGAGATCGGCAAGCGGCTGGCCCGGCTGGCGCGCACCCATCAGGTCATCGTGGTCACCCACCTGCCGCAGGTGGCCGCCTTCGCCGACACGCACCTGGTGGTGAACAAGTCCGACGACGGCAAGGGCAAGGTCGACAGCGGGGTGCGCACCCTCACCGACGACGAGCGGGTGGTCGAACTGGCCCGCATGCTGGCCGGGCTGGACGACACCGAGACCGGTCGCGCGCACGCCGAGGAACTGCTCGAGACCGCCCGCGCCGAGCGCGTGGCGGCCTGATCCCCTCGACGGAAAACGCGCGGCGCCACCGGATCCGGTGGCGCCGCGCGTCGTAGGGAGGGTCAGCGCAGGGCCTTGCGCACCCCGCCGATGAGCTGGTTGGTCAGCTGGCGCAGGCCGAACTCGAGGACCTTGGCGGGCACGGGCAGCGACGGCTCGGAATCCATGGTGTAGACCACGCGGGTGCCGCCGGAGGGGGTGTCGGTGAAGGTGATGGTGCCGACGTGGCTCTTCACCGGGGCGCCCTTGACGATCTTGTAGGTCATCCGCTCGTTGGGGACGAGCTCGGTGATCTCCTCGGTGACCCCGACCGGGCCGAGGCCCAGGTGGTGCTGGGACCCGACACCCTCGCGCGCGTCGGCGCCGGGCTTGACGAGCTTGACGGTCACGGGCAGGTAGGGGCTCACGCTCTCGCGCTCGGCGAAGAAGCGGTAGACCTGGTCACGAGGGGCGTCGAAGGTGGTCTCGACGGTACTGCGGGGCATGGATCTCTCCTGTCCGGATGTCTGTGACTCGCAGCATACGGGTACCCGCGGTTTCCCGTCCGACCTGGCACCGTACGGCGGGTGGGCGTGTGGGTGACCCCGCGGCGGCGCGATGCGGCATACTCCCGGTAGATCGTTTGGCAGGCGAACTTGTTCGATCGACCCCCGCCGCGGCGGGGCCGTCCGAGAGGAAGCGCGAGACGATGCGGATGATCAGCAGACTCGGTGTCGCGGGGGCCCTGGCGACGGCGGCGGTGCTCGTCGCCGGCGGAACCGCCGCCGCCGCCGACCCGGTGACCACGAACTTCGCCGGCGCCGCGGCCTTCTGGGGCTGGAGCATGAACGGCCCCGGCACCGACCACGTCACCGTGACGGCGACCACGGGGGAGCGGCCCGGGCAGACCTCGTTCGGGGTGACCGCGCCGCTGCCCTACAAGGGCGACGGATCGCCGTGGCTGCGCGCCCGCGTGCAGTGGCTCAACGTGAGTACCGGAGAGTCCGGTGTCGCCGACGTGCCCTACATCCACCCCTGCACCGAGCCCGCGCTGTGTCCCGTCGCGCCGGTGACCGTGCACACGGGGTCGGGGCAGATCGTGGCCGGCGTGTACGCCGTCTCCGTCGGCGGCAACATCGGCCCGAGCGTGACGGTGGTCCCCGGCTTCGGCGCCTTCCACGCCGGCTGACGCGGAGCGCGTTCGCCACGACCGGGGGCGAGCTGAATCGTCCGGTGCCGCACGCGCGTCCGTCGATGCCGGTCGGTTGCCCGGCGAGATGGGTCACAGTGACAAATGTGACGGCGGATTCGGCGCGCCTCCACCAATGGTTGAGGGTTTGCGCTCATCATCGGCGCCATGAAGATGCCGGCGCTGCTGTCGAAGAACACCGAAACCCTGCCCGGTGTCGCCGGGATCGCCCGGGTCGACCGCAACACCCGCCGGTTGCTCAGGCGGGTCGGTCCCGGTGACGTGGTGGTGCTCGACGAGACCGATCTGGACCGCCAGACCGCCGACCGCCTGGTCGAGGCGGGCGTGGTCGCGGTGATCAACACCTCGCCCTCGATCTCGGGCCGCTACCCGAACCTGGGCCCGGAAGTGCTGGTGGCCAACGGGATCCTGCTCATGGACACCGTCTCCTCCGACGCCTTCGGCCGGATCAAGGACGGCGCCAAGGTCCGTATCGATGGCGGCATCGTCTACGCCGACAAGCTGACGCGGAAGGAACCCGAGGTCCTGGTCGAGGGCATCGAATTCGACGAGTCGGCGATCGCGGAGCGGATGATCGAGGCGCGCAACGGCCTGGCCGACCACCTCGACGCCTTCGCGGGCAACACCACCGAATTCGTCCGCACCGAGAGCGCTCTGCTCATCGACGGCATCGGCGTGCCCGACGTGGAGCTGGACCTGCGCAACCGCCACGTCGTCGTGGTCGCCGACGGGCCGGATCACGCGGCCGAACTCCAGCGGCTCAAGCCGTTCATCAAGGAGTACGCCCCGATCCTGGTCGGGGTCGGGCGCGGCGCGGACACGCTGCGCAAGCTCAAGTACACCCCCGACCTGATCGTCGGCGACCCCGACGAGATCGCCACCGAGACGCTGCGCTGCGGCGCGGAGATGATCCTGCCCGCCGACACCGACGGGCACGCGCCGGGGCTCGAGCGCATCCAGGATCTCGGCATCGGCGCGATGACCTTCCCGTCCTCGGGATCGGCCACCGACCTGGCGCTGCTGCTGGCCGATCATCACGGCGCCTCGCTGATCGTGCTGGCGGGGTCGGCGGCCTCGCTCGAGGACTTCTTCGATCGCGGCAGGCGCGACTCCACGCCCGCGACCTTCCTCACCCGCCTCAAGGTCGGGACCAAACTGGTCGACGCCAAGGCGGTGGCGACGCTGTACCGGCACCGGTCGACGGGCGCGGCGTTCGCGCTGGTCGTCCTGGCCGCCCTGGTCGCGGTCGTGGTGGTGATCCTGGCCTCGCACAACGGCGCCGAGATGCTCGACTGGGCGATCGATACCTGGAACGGCCTCGTGCTGCGCCTGCGGAGCCTGCTGTGATCTCGGTGCGTCAGCACGCGATCTCGATCGCGGCGATCTTCCTGGCGCTGGCCGTCGGCGTGGTGCTCGGTTCGCAGACCGTCGCCGAGGACCTGCTGTCGGGGCTGCGCTCGGACCGATCCGCGCTGCGCGGGCAGGTCGACACCCTGGGTGACCAGAACCGCAGGCTCACCGAGCAGCTCGACGCCGCCGACCGGTTCGTCGCCGGATCGGCGGGCCGGGTGCTCGGCGGCACCCTGGCGAACAAGTCGGTCATCGTGTTCACCACCCCCGACGCCGATCCGGCCGACGTCGAGGCCGTCGGCCGGTCTCTGCGGACCGCGGGCGCCACCGTGACCGGCAGGCTCGCGCTGACCGACGCCTTCCTCGACGCAGGGGAGGGCGACCGGCTGCGCACCGCGCTGACGAACCTGGTCCCGGCGGGCCAGCAGCTGAAGACCGGCGCGATCGACCAGGGCACCATGGCGGGCGACCTGCTCGGCACGGTCCTGCTGGCCGACCCGGCCACCGATCAGCCGCGCAGCACC
>NZ_BAGK01000100.1 GCF_000308795.1 Nocardia thailandica NBRC 100428
CTCGGGCCACAGAGGTGGTTTCGAGGTTGGCAGAGCCGTTTAGTCTCCGATCGAGAGACTGCGGAGCTCATGGGTGGAACGCTGACAATCTCATCGCGCTGCGGTCGATCTCCTGATCGGCCGGCGGTGATATACCGACACACTATTGGGTCCTGAAAGAACAGACGTTCTTTCCAGGCAAGAAACGACGAGACTGGTTCTTCAGTCATACCGCCGACTTCGGTCGGGCTGGTGCTGAGCGGTGAATGAGTTTCGTGTGTTGTTTGAGAACTGCACAGTGGACGCGAGCATCTTTGTTTTGTAAGTGTTTAAGAGCGTTCGGTGGATGCCTTGGCACCAGGAGCCGATGAAGGACGTAGGAGGCTGCGATAAGCCTCGGGGAGCTGTCAACCGAGCTGAGATCCGAGGATTTCCGAATGGGGAAACCCAGCACGAGTGATGTCGTGTTACCCGCATCTGAATATATAGGGTGTGTGGAGGGAACGTGGGGAAGTGAAACATCTCAGTACCCACAGGAAGAGAAAACAACAGTGATTCCGTGAGTAGTGGCGAGCGAAAGCGGATGAGGCTAAACCAGTTGGATGTGATAGACGGCAGTCGTTGTCCAGCTGGGGTAGTGGGATCATTCTTCTCTGATCTGCCGATCAGGGCGAGAGTAAGAAACCAACGTGTTAGTTGAAGTGGTCTGGAACGGCCTGCCATAGACGGTGATAGTCCGGTAAACGAAAACATGTTGGCTCTCGTGGATGTCT
>NZ_BAGK01000099.1 GCF_000308795.1 Nocardia thailandica NBRC 100428
CCGTTCACACAGGTGAATGTGTCTCTGGCAGAGCCGTTTCGGACCCACATGTGGTCCGGCGGTGCTCATGGGTGGAACGCTGACAAGCTTCATCGCACTCGGTTGCCGGCCATGTCCGGTGATCGCGGTGGATATACCGACACACTATTGGGTCCTGAAAGAACAGACGTTCTTTCCAGGCAAGAAACGATCCGCTCGGATCGTCTGTGACATCGGCTCTCGTGAGGGGGTGCTGGTCCGGATGGCCGATTCGATGCGGGTGTGTTGTTTGAGAACTGCACAGTGGACGCGAGCATCTTTGTTTTGTAAGTGTTTAAGAGCGTTCGGTGGATGCCTTGGCACCAGGAGCCGATGAAGGACGTAGGAGGCTGCGATAAGCCTCGGGGAGCTGTCAACCGAGCTGAGATCCGAGGATTTCCGAATGGGGAAACCCAGCACGAGTGATGTCGTGTTACCCGCATCTGAATATATAGGGTGTGTGGAGGGAACGTGGGGAAGTGAAACATCTCAGTACCCACAGGAAGAGAAAACAACAGTGATTCCGTGAGTAGTGGCGAGCGAAAGCGGATGAGGCTAAACCGTGTAGATGTGATAGCCGGCAGGCGTTGTCTACGCGGTGTTGTGGGGCTCATTTTCTCGACTCTGCCGGGTCGAGCGACAGTAAGAAACCAAATGGTTAGTTGAAGTGGTCTGGAACGGCCTGCCATAGACGGTGATAGTCCGGTAAACGAAAACTGTTTGGCTGTTGTAATGAGTA
>NZ_BAGK01000098.1 GCF_000308795.1 Nocardia thailandica NBRC 100428
CGGGACCGGTGGGGCTGCGCATCGTGGAGGTCGAGGCCTACGGCGGCCCGGCCGACGGGCCGTGGCCGGACCCGGCGGCGCACTCGTGGCCGGGTCCGACCGCCCGCAACGCCGTCATGTTCGGGCCGGCCGGGCGGCTCTACGTCTACCGCTCCTACGGGATCCACGTCTGCGCGAACGTCACCGTCGGCTTCGACGGGAACGCCGCCGCGGTCCTGATCCGGGCCGGCGAGATCGTCGCCGGGCACGAGACCGCCCGCACCCGCCGCCCCGCCGCGCGCACCGACACCGCGCTGGCCCGCGGCCCGGGCAACGTCGGCAGCGCCCTGGCGCTGTCCCTCGACGACTACGGCACCGAGCTGTTCGACCCCTTCGGTCCGATCCGCCTCGACCTGCGCCCGCCGGTCGAGCCCGCGCGGATCGCGGCGGGCCCGCGGGTCGGCGTGAGCCGGGCGGCCGACCTCCCGTGGCGGTTCTGGCTGCCGGAATCCCCGGCGGTGTCGGTGTACCGGCGCAGCCCGCGCGCCCCGGCGCCGGACGCCGCTCACCCCGGCGACACCGCCGCGGGCACGGCCTGCGCGCGGCCCGCCACGCGCATACGGAAAGATGGTCGGGCGTGAGCGGCGACATCTTCGACGAACTGACCTGGCGCGGTCTGATCGCGCAGTCCACCGACCTGGACGAGCTGCGCAAGGCCGCGGCCGACGGCCCGCTGACCCTGTATGCCGGTTTCGATCCGACGGCGGCGAGCCTGCACGCGGGCCACCTGGTTCCCCTGCTCGCGCTCAAGCGTTTCCAGCGCGCGGGCCACCGGCCGATCGTGCTGGCAGGCGGCGCCACCGGGCTCATCGGCGACCCCCGCGACGTCGGCGAGCGCACCATGAACTCCAGCGACACCGTCGCCGAATGGGCCGGGCGCATCCGCTCCCAGCTCGAGCGGTTCGTCGACCTCGACGATTCCCCGACCGGCGCGGTCATCGTGAACAACATGGACTGGACCGGCCCGCTCTCGGCCGTGGACTTCCTGCGCGACATCGGCAAGCACTTCTCGATCAACGTCATGCTGGCCCGCGACACCGTCAAGCGGCGCCTGGAGTCCGACGGCATCTCCTACACGGAGTTCAGCTACATGCTGCTGCAGGCCAACGACTACCTGCAGCTGCGCCGCAGCCACGGCTGCACGCTGCAGGTCGGCGGTTCCGACCAGTGGGGCAACATCATCGCCGGCGTCGAGCTCAACCGCCGCGTCGACGGCGCGCACGTGCACGCGCTGACCGTGCCGCTGGTGACCTCGGCCGACGGCAAGAAGTTCGGCAAGTCGACCGGCGGCGGCAGCCTCTGGCTTGATCCCGAGCTCACCAGCCCCTACGCCTGGTACCAGTACTTCGTGAACACCGCCGACGCCGACGTCGTGCGGTACCTGCGCTGGTTCACCTTCCTCGGCAAGGAGGAGCTCGACGAGCTCGAGCAGGCGACCGCCGAGCGGCCCTACGCCCGCGAGGCGCAGAAACGCCTCGCCGCGGAGATGACCACACTCGTGCACGGCGAGGACCACACGCGGGCAGTGCAGCTGGCCAGCCAGGCGCTGTTCGGGCGGGGCGACCTGGCCGGGCTGGACGAGGCGACCCTCGGCGCCGCCCTGCGGGAGGCCGCGGTCGACGGCAAGGTCGCCGAGGTCGGTCCCGGCAGCGCCGACACCATCGTCGACCTGCTGGTCGCGGCCGGGTTGTGCGAGAGCCGCGGTGCGGCCCGCCGCGCGGTCAACGAGGGCGGGGCCTCGGTGAACAACGAGCGCGTCACCGACCCCGAGTGGCGTCCGGCCGACTCCGACTACCTGCACGGACAGTGGCTCGTGCTGCGGCGCGGCAAGAAGAACCTGGCCGGCGTGCGGCGGATAGCCTGAACTCGTGACGGAGGCCTGAGTCACATTCGTGTGATTCGGGCCTTCGTTGTTTCCGCCGCCGCCGCGCTGACCTGCGGAAATGGCCCGCTGTCCAGGCGATTTGACGTAGCGTTTTCCGGCGCGTAACTTATTCCAGGTCAGAGCGACACGGACACCGACCCGGAGCCGAGACGCTGGTCCCACGGACCGGCGGGCACGGGAAAACGAGGTAGTACGGGGAGCGCCTGGCAGTGCCTCACTGTGTGACCCGGATCTTGTTTGACATCGTCCGAGTGCAGGGTTAGGCTGGAACGGTTGCCTCACAGAAGATCCGGAAGAACTCCGGTGGTTCTGTGT
>NZ_BAGK01000097.1 GCF_000308795.1 Nocardia thailandica NBRC 100428
CCGGTGGCGTGCCGTCCGGTCCGCCCGGCGCGACCCCGCTCACCGGCGCCGTTCGATCGCGTCGATGAGCTCGCGCACGGTCCCGCTGGCGGCGAGGCGGTTGTCGAGCACGACGTTGACCAGTCCGCGCAGCAGGGCGTAGGGCTCCCAGCCCGCGGGCGCGATGGTGCGCGGCGCGCGGCGGGCGATGCCGTCGGCGATGCTGCGGGCCGCGTCGTCGGCGGAGATGCGGACGTCGAGGGGCCAGGGGAGCAGGCCGTCGATGCGACGGCCGAGATCGTCGGCGTCGAGCATGTCGCGGGTCATGGCGGTGTCGACGACGCCGAAGTAGGCGACACCCGCGGTGGCGCCCGCGCCGGCCAGCTCCACGCGCAGCGCGCGCCCGAACTGCTCGACGGCGGCCTTGCTCACCATGTACGGCGAGCCGCCCATCCCGGGGGCGAAGGCCGCGCACGAGGAGACCACGACGACGTGCCCGCGGGCGGCCACGATGTGGTCCAGCGCGGGGTGCACGGTGTTGAACACGCCCGTGAGGTTGATCGTCAGCACCCGGTCGAAGTCGGCGGGGTCCATGGTGCGCACGGTCGACGGTGTCGGCGTCACCCCCGCGTTGGCGACGACCACGTCGAGACGGCCGAAGCGGTCGACGATCTCGGCGACGGCGACGGTCATCGCGCCCCGGTCGGCGACGTCGGCGGCGATCGGGTGCGCCCGCGTCCACAGGTCGACGGCGGCGCGGCGGGCCGCGTCACCGTCGACGTCGGCGACGACCACGGTCGCGCCCCGGCTGTGCAGCAGCCCGGCCAGCGCCCGGCCGATGCCCTGACCGGCGCCGGTGATCAGCACGACCTTGCCCGCCACGTCGTAGCGCGGGCCAAGCCACGTGCGGGGATCGAGCGCGCTCATGCGGTCACCTCGTAGGCGTCGATGTCGAAACGGGCGGTGCGACGGCGGTATTCGAAACTCCAGTTCGGATACAGCCCGGCATTGCCGCCCTCGGCGGTGGTGTAGTAGCTGGTGCAGCCGCCGGTCAGCCAGACCGTGTCGGCGCTGCGCCGGGCCATCTCCGCCAGGAACTCCTCCTGGACCTCGGGACGCAGCTCCACCCGGTGCTCGCCGCGGTCGCGCAGGGTGGTGAGCGCGTCGACGATGTAGGCGATCTGGGACTCGATCATGTAGACCGCCGACTGGTTGCCCGCCGCGCCGAAGGGCCCGAGCGTGGTGAAGAAGTTCGGGAACCCCGCGATCGCGGCACCCAGATAGGCCTGCGGCCGTTCGTGATACAGCGCCGAGACGGTCTTGCCGTCGCGACCGGTGATCCGTTCGAAAGCGGTGGGGAAGGAGGTGAACCCGGTGCCGAAGACGATCGTGTCGACCTCGATCTCCGCGCCGCCCCGTGTCACGATCGAATGCGGCCGGACCTCGGCGATGCCGTCGGTGACCACGTCGACGTTGTCGCGGTCGAGGGCGGGCAGGTAGGCGTCGGAGAAGATCGCCCGCTTGCAGCCGATCATGTAGTCCGGGGTCACCTTGGCGCGCAGTTCGGGGTCGCGGATCTGGCGGCGCAGCTGCATCCGGCCGAGCAGCTCGTAGGGATGGCGGAAGCGATTGTCGACGAAGCCGACCAGGCCGAAGCCCTCGATGAGGGTGTACCAGGTGCCCCGGATCGCCTTCCCGGCCAACGGGACGCGGCGCAGCAGCAGCCGCTCCAGGCCCAGGGTCGGGCGGTCCATGCGCGGCACGATCCACGGCGCGGACCGCTGGAACACGGTGAGGGACCGCACCTTCGGCGCGATCTCCGGCACGAACTGCACCGCCGAGGCGCCGGTGCCGATCACCGCGACGCGCTCGCCGGTCAGGTCGTGGTCGTGATCCCAGTGCAGGGAGTGGAAGCGGGTGCCCGCGAAGGTGTCGAGACCGGGCAGCTCCGGGTACTTGGCCTCGGCGAAGATGCCCGCCGCGCAGAGGAAGTAGTCGGCGGTGTAGGTGCCGCGCGAGGTCTGCACGTGCCACCGGCCGCGGGTCTCGTCCCAGCGGGCGTCGATCAGTTCGGTGTCCAGGCGCAGGTGCGGGACGACGCCGAAGCGCCGGGCCACGTCGCGCAGGTAGTCCAGGATCTCGGTCTGCCTGCCGTAGGTGCGCGACCAGTCCGGGTTGGGGGCGAAGGAGTAGCTGTACAGCTGCGAGGGGACGTCGCAGGCGCAGCCGGGGTAGGTGTTGGCCTGCCAGGTGCCGCCGAGTTCGGTGGCCCGGTCCAGGACGACGAAGTCGGTGAAACCCGCCTCGCGCAGCTTCACGGCGAGGCCGATGCCGCCGAAGCCCGCGCCGAGCACGACGAGATGGTGGTGGGTGGTGGTCACGGGTCAGCCGATCCTTCCGTGCCGCACGCCGACGAGCCGGTCGATCAGCGCGTCGGTGCGCACGCCGCGGGCGAATGTGGTCAAGGGCAGCGGGGACGGGAAGCGCCGTCGCGTGGTCGCTTTGGCGTAGGTGAACTCGCGCAGCCCGTCGGGTCCGTGCACGCGGCCGAAGCCGGAGGCGCCGACCCCGCCCAGCGGCAGTCCGGGAACGGTGGCGTGCGCGACGAAGGCGTTGATCGAGGTGCCGCCCGCGCGGAGGCGGTCGGCGATGGCGTCGCCGCCGCGGCGCGCGAACACCGTGGCCCCCAGGC
Organism: Nocardia thailandica NBRC 100428; assembly: GCF_000308795.1. Classification (GTDB taxonomy): domain Bacteria; phylum Actinomycetota; class Actinomycetes; order Mycobacteriales; family Mycobacteriaceae; genus Nocardia; species Nocardia thailandica. Next base: position 2,672 of record NZ_BAGK01000097.1, read on the forward strand.
CGTATTCGGTGGCGTTCACCTTCTCGACGGCCTCGTCCATGGAGCCGACCCTGGCCACGACCAGGGTCGGGCCGAAGGTCTCCTCGACCACCGCGGCCGCGTCCTCGGGGACGTCGGTGAGGATCGTCGGCTGGACGAACTGGCCGCGCACCGCGTCCGGGCCGCCCAGCAGCACCGTGGCACCGCGGGCGACGGCGTCCTCGATGTGCCGCCGGATCACGGCCAGCTGCTTGGGCATGGTGATCGGCCCGATCTCGGCCGGGGCGGCGCCGGCCCGCAGGTCGCGTGCCCGATCCAGCAGTTCGGTCAGGAACGCGTCGTACACGTCGGTGTGCACGTAGATCCGTTCCACGCCGAGGCAGGTCTGGCCGGCGTTGGCCAGGCCGCCCCACAGCGCGGCGTCGGCGGCGGCGCCGAGGTCGGCGTCGGCGGCCACGAGGAGCGCGTCCTTGCCGCCGCATTCCATGAGCACCGGGGTGAGGCGTTCGGCGCAGGCCGCCATGACCCGCTTGCCGGTCTCGGTGGAGCCCGTGAAGCCGATCTTGCCGACGCGGCTGCGGCACAGGGCCGCCCCGGTGGCGCCGTCACCGGTGACGGTCTGCAGGATCGGCCGCTCGCCCGCCACGCGGTCGAACGCCTGGGCCAGCCAGACGCCGACCCCCGGGGTGTACTCGCTCGGTTTGAAGACCACCGTGTTCCCGGCGGCGAGCGCGAACGAGATCGAGCTCAGCGGGGTGAACACCGGGTAGTTCCACGGGCCGATGACCCCGACCACGCCGAAGGGCCGGTACTCCAGGCGGCAGGCGTGATCGATCGTCAGCAGGCTGGGCGACACCGAGCGGGAACCGAGCACGCGCTCGGCATTGCGGGCGGCCCACTTCAGGTGCTCGAGGGCCATGACGATCTCCAGGCGGGCGTCCGAGATCGGTTTGCCGGTCTCGGCGGCGACCACGTGCGCGAGTTCGGCGCGGCCACGGGTGATCTCGGCCCGCCAGCGGTCGAGCAGCCGGGCCCGGCCCGCGAAACCGAGCGCGCGCCACCAGACCGCCGCGGTCTCGGCGCGGGCGACGGCCGCCTCGACGGCGGTGGCGTCGGCGATCGGGTAGCGGCCGACCACGGCGCCGGTGGCGGGGTCGTGCACATCGAAGAAGGTGGGGGCGTCCACGGTGGACGGACGAGGGGTCATGCGACCGTCGGCCTTTCGGTCTCAGAGGTCAAGGGTCAGCGGGCCGTCGGCCCGGGACACGCAGGTGAGCAGGTGGTCGGCGCGCTCGCCGTCGGTCAGTAGCCGGTCGCGGTGGTCGACCTCGCCGGCCAGCACCCGGGTGCGGCAGGTGCCGCAGAAGCCCTGGCGGCAGGAGTAGACGACGTCGGGGGAGACCCGGCGCAGCGCGTCGAGGGCGGTCTCGGCGGCGCCGACCCGGACCCTGGTGCCGCTGCGGGCCAGCACGATGTCGAACTCCCGGCCGTCGGTGACCGGGCGCGCGGAGAAGCGCTCGGTGTGCAGCGAGGCCGTGGGGTTCAGCGAGAAGAGTGCGCGCTGGGCGTGGTCCAGCACGGGCGGGGGACCGCAGACGTACACCGCCGCACCGGGTCTCGCGGTCGCCAGGATCGCCGTGAGGTCCGGGGTCCCGGTCTCGTCGTCGGCCAGGATCTCGGTGCCCGCGGGCACCTCGCCGAGGAACGGCATGGTCGCGCGGGATCGGCCGAGATACACCAGCCTGCCGCGCGGGCCCGCGGCCCGCGCCATCGGCAGGAGGGGGGTGATGCCGATGCCTGCCGCCACGAACAGGTACGAGGGGGCGGTGCCGACGAAGGTGAAGGCGTTGCGGGGACCGCGGATCCGCACCCGGTCGCCGACCCGCAGCGTGTGCATCTCGCGCGAGCCGCCGTCGCCGTCGGCGAGGCGGCGCACCGCGATCCGGTAGCGGCCCCGGTCGCGAGGATCGCCGCACAGCGAGTACTGCCGCTGCGCCCCCGAGGGCAGGAACACGTCGAGGTGCGACCCCGGACGCCAGGCGGGCAGCGGGAGCCTGCCCGGGCGGATGAGGCGCAGGCTCACCACGTCGGTGGCCTCCTCGCGCACCTCCTCGATCACCACGTCGAGGTCGAAACCGGTGTGGCGCACCGGCCGCGGCGGCGAGAGGGCGGCCGTGGTGAACACCTTCTTGTAGACGTCCATCGCGGCGCCGAGCGCGGCCAGGCCGCGCGGCGTGGCCTCCACCGCGCTCACCCGCGCGCCGCCGGCGAGTGCGCGAGGTACCGCAGGGCGTTGTCCATCGAACCCAGCTGGGAGGGATGGAAACCCGGCCGCAGGTAACGCGGCATCTCGGTGAAGAAGGTGGTGAAGCTGGGGATCACCCCGCGCACGGTGGCGCTGACGAACTGGCGCGGCCAGAACCGGCCCTTGTCCGCGCTGGGATCCTTGCGGTACAGGTAGGCCGTCGAGATCAGGAACAGCGACAGCAGCGCCCCGCTGGCCACCAGGCCGGTGCGGGCCCGGCGCAGGTAGCCGCCGTCGACGTGCATGTAGGCGTCGAAGACGACACTGCGGTGCTCGACCTCCTCGGCGCCGTGCCAGCGGACCAGGTCGAGCATGGTCTCGTCCATGCCGAGTTCGGCCAGCACCTCCGATTCGAGGAGCCATTCGCCGATGACGGCGGTGAAGTGCTCCATGCCGGCGAACAGGCCGAGCCGCTCCTTGAGCCACTCCTCCTTGGCGCGCCCGGCCAGCCCCTGATCGCCCAGGACCCGGTCGACGAGCCAGGCCACGCCCGCCACGAACCCCTCGACGTCGAGGCCGATCTCCTGGAGGTGTCGCCGCGCGCCCTCGTGGCTGCCCGCGTGCATCGACTCCTGGCCGATGAAGCCGGTGACCTCCTCGCGCAGGCGCGGGTCGTCGATGTGGGGGAGCGCCTCGCCCAGGCAGGCGGCCATCGCCCGTTCGCCCTCGGGCAGCACCAGGTGCATGACGTTGGTGACGTGGGTGGCCAGGACCTCGCCGGGGATGTAGTGCAGGGGCACCGACGAGAAGTCGAAATGCACATCCCGCGCCTGGATAGCGTGCGCTTCTTCCTGATAGGAGCGCGCCGTTGCACTGTTATCAGCCATACGTCGACCGTACAGTGCAACAAATATCATTGCAATGTTGCAGAGCGGATCGGTGCCGGACCCAGGCCGCCTGCTACCGTCGGATGCGTGCTGCCGACCGCCACCACCTCGGGGTATCCGACCACCGACTCGATCGAGGACCGGATCCTCGACGCCGCCCTGATCCAGTTCGAACGGGTCGGCGTGCGCAAGACGACCATCGAGGACATCGCCCGTCAGGCCGAGGTCGACCGGGCGACGGTGTACCGGCGGATCGGCTCGCGCGACGACGTGGTCAACGCGGTCACCGAGCGCGAGGTGCGCAGGCTGCTGACCGAACTGGCCGGGATCCCCGACCGCCACGAGGACTTCGACACGATCGTCGCCGAGGTCTTCACCACCGTGATCGTGCGCTGGCGCAACCATCCGCTGGTCGAGCGGATGCTCACCCTCGAGGCCGACCGCCTGCTGCCGCAGCTCACCGTGCAGGGCGGTCCGCCGTTCGTCCTCTCGGTCACCGCGACCGTGGAGATCCTGCGGAAGGTGCTCGCGGACAACCGGCTTCCCGAGATCCCCGACCTGGTCTCCCGGGTCGAGGTGGCGTGCCGGGTGGTGCACTCGCTGATCCTGCAGCCGGTGGGCACCCTGGACCTGGGCTCCGACGAGGCGCTCGCGGAGTTCGCGCGCGCCTACATCGTGCCCATCCTCACCCGCTGAGCCCGCGCCTCACAGGAAGCGGGCGATGAGGTCCTTCATGACCTCGTTCGCGCCCGCGTAGATCCGCGCGATGCGGCCGTCGGTCCACATCCGCGCGATGGGGTACTCCTCCATGTAGCCGTAGCCGCCGTGCAGCTGCACGCAGCGGTCGACCACCTGGGTCTGCTGCTCGGTGGTCCAGTACTTGACCATGGCGGCGGTCTTGACGTCGAGCTCGCCGCGCAGGTGCTTGGCCACCGCGTCGTCGACGAAGGTGCGCACCACGGTGGCGATCGTGGCGCAGTCGGCCAGCTCGAACTTGGTGTTCTGCAACGCGAACAGCGGCTTGCCGAACGCGGTGCGTTCCTTGGTGTAGGTCAGGGTCTCGTCCACGGCGGCCTCGATCGCCGCGGCGGCGGCCACGCCGCAGATCAGCCGTTCCTGGGGCAGCTGCTCCATGAGCTGGAAGAAGCCGAGCCCCTCGGCCGCGCCGAGCAGGTTCGCCCGCGGCACGCGCAGGTTGTCGAAGAACAGCTCGGTGGTGTCCTGGCCCTTCTGGCCCACCTTCTTCAGGATCCGGCCGCGCTCGAAACCCGGTGTGTCGTCGGCGACCTCGGCCACCACCAGGGACACGCCCTTGGCGCCCTGGGTCGGGTCGGTCTTGACCGCGATGATGAGCAGGTCGCAGTTGCGCCCGTTGGAGATGAAGGTCTTGGCGCCCGAGATCAGGTAGTCGTCGCCGTCCTTCACCGCCCGGGTCGCGATGTTCTGCAGGTCCGAGCCCGTGCCGGGCTCGGTCATGGCGATGGCGCCGACCCACTCGCCGGAGGCGAGCTTGGGCAGCCAGCGCTTCTTGTTGTCCTCCGAGGCGTAGGACAGGATGTAGTGCGGCACGATGCCGGTGTGCACGCCCAGCTGCATCGACGAATCGCCGCCCTTGACCTGCTCGGTGAACAGGACCGCCTCGTGGGCGAAGGTGCCGCCACCGCCGCCGTACTCCTCGGGCACCGACATGCACAGCAGGCCGAGCTCGCCCGCCTTGCGGTAGACCTCGCGGTCGGGAAAACCCTGCTCCGCGAACTCTTCCCGGCGCGGGGCGACCTGCTCGGTGAAGAAGGATCGGGCGAGTTCGGCCAGGCCGCGCAGCTCGGCGTCGGCGCCGGTCTCGGTGGCAGTCATGGGGGTCCTTTCGTCAGTCGTCGGTGACCGGCCACCAGGGTGACCCCCTATTGGCGTACTGTCAATACGAGATCGGAGGTGTGCTCGTGCCGTTGACAAGTCCCGGGTGGAATGCGAGAGTGCAAATACATGGACATCCAACTATTGGATAACCCATGAACTGGCACGCGGCAGGAACCCGCGCGGCGCAGACGACCACTACGGAGTAGGACTGGCATGGTTCGCGAACTCACACACTTCCTCGGCGGGCGGCACGTGCCCGGTACCTCGGGCGACTTCGGCGACGTCTTCGACCCGAACATCGGCGCGGTCCAGGCCCGGGTGCCCCTGGCCGACGCCGACGAGGTGCGCGCCGCCATCGCGAACGCCGCCGAGGCCCAGCCCGTGTGGGCCGCGTTCAACCCGCAGAAGCGGGCCCGGGTGCTGATGAAGTTCCTGTCGCTGGTCAACGACGAGATCGACAGCCTCGCCGCGCTGCTGTCCTCGGAACACGGCAAGACCCTCGCCGACGCCAAGGGCGACATCCAGCGCGGCCTCGAGGTCATCGAGTTCGCCGTCGGCATCCCGCACCTGCTCAAGGGCGAGTACTCCGAGAGCGCGGGCACCGGCATCGACGTGTACTCCATGCGTCAGCCGCTCGGCGTCGTCGCGGGCATCACCCCGTTCAACTTCCCGGCCATGATCCCGCTCTGGAAGGCCGGCCCGGCGCTGGCCTGCGGTAACGCCTTCGTGCTCAAGCCGTCCGAGCGCGACCCCTCGGTGCCGCTGCGCCTGGCCGAGCTGTTCCTCGAGGCGGGCCTGCCGCCGGGGGTGTTCAACGTGATCAACGGCGGCAAGGACGCCGTCGACGTGCTGCTCACCGATCCCCGGGTCAAGGCCGTCGGCTTCGTCGGCTCCACCCCGATCGCGCAGTACATCTACGAGACCGCCACCGCCAACGGCAAGCGGGCCCAGTGTTTCGGCGGCGCCAAGAACCATGCCGTCGTCATGCCCGACGCCGACCTCGACGACGTCGCCGACCAGCTCATCGGCGCCGGCTACGGTTCGGCAGGCGAACGCTGCATGGCCATCTCCGTGGCCGTGCCCGTCGGCGAGGAGACCGCCGACCGCCTCGTGGCGAAGCTGACCGAGCGGGTGCACAAGCTCAACGTCGGGCGCTCCGACGACCCCGGCGCCGACTTCGGGCCGCTGGTCGGCGCCGACGGCGTGGCGCGGGTGAACGACTACGTGCAGATCGGCATCGACGAGGGCGCCGAACTCGTCGTCGACGGGCGTGGCCTGACCGTCGAGGGCGGCGAGGACGGCTACTTCGTCGGCGCCACCCTGTTCGACCGGGTCACCGCCGACATGCGGATCTACCGGGAGGAGATCTTCGGCCCGGTGGTCACCGTGGTCCGCGCCGACGACTACGAGTCCGCCCTTCGCCTGGCCGACGAACACGAATACGGCAACGGCGTGGCCATCTTCACCCGCGACGGCGACACCGCCCGCGACTTCGCCGCCCGCGTGCAGGTCGGCATGGTCGGCATCAACGTCCCGATCCCGGTCCCGATCGCCTACTACACCTTCGGCGGCTGGAAGCGTTCGGGCTTCGGCGACCTCAACCAGCACGGCCCGGACTCGATCCGCTTCTACACCAAGACCAAGACCATCACCCAGCGCTGGCCCGCGGGTCTGAAGGAGTCCAACGCCTTCGTGATCCCGACGATGGACTGAGCGGGCATGTTCGCACTCGATTCCGACGAGCGCGCGATCGCCGAGACCGCGCGCCAGTTCGCCGACGAGTACTTCGCGCCCCACGCGCTGGAGTGGGACGCGCACAAGCACTTCCCGGTCGACGTGCTGCGCAAGGCGGGACCGGTCGGCTTCGGCGGCATCTACGTCCGCGAGGACGTCGGCGGCTCCGGCCTGCGCCGCCTCGACGCGGTGCGCATCTTCGAACAGCTCGCCACCGGCTGCCCGGCCGTGGCCGCCTACATCTCCATCCACAACATGGCGGCCTGGATGATCGACGCCTACGGCAGCGAGGAACAGCGGCAGCGCTGGCTGCCGGGCATGGCCACCATGGAACTGCTCGGCAGCTACGCGCTGACCGAACCGGGCGTCGGCTCGGACGCGGCGGCCCTGAGCACCAGGGCGATCCGCGACGGAGACCACTACGTGCTCACCGGGTCCAAGCAGTTCATCTCCGGCGCCGGGGCCAACGACCTGTACGTGATGATGGTGCGCACCGGTGACGCCGGGGCGCGCGGCGTCTCGGCGATCATCGTGCCCGCCGATACCCCCGGCCTCAGCGTCGGCCCCAACGAGCACAAGATGGGCTGGAACGCCCAGCCCACCCGCCAGGTGATCCTGGAGGAGGCCCGGGTGCCGGTCGCCAACCTGCTCGGCGCCGAGGGCGCCGGGTTCGGGATCGCCATGAACGGCCTCAACGGCGGCAGGCTCAACATCGCCGCCTGTTCGATCGGCGGTGCCCAGGCGGCGCTGGACAAGACGGTGCCGTACCTGACCGAACGCCACGCGTTCGGGAAACCGCTGGTGCACAACGAGGCCCTGCGCTTCGAGCTCGCCGACATGCGCATCGAGCTCGAGGCCGCCCGCACCCTGCTGTGGCGGGCCGCGGCCGCGCTCGACGCGGACGCCCCCGACAAGGTCGAGTTGTGCGCCATGGCCAAGCGTTTCGCCACCGACGCCGGGTTCGAGGTCGCCAACAAGGCGCTGCAGCTGCACGGCGGCTACGGCTACCTGCACGAGTACGGCCTGGAGAAGATCGTGCGCGACCTGCGCGTACACCAGATCCTCGAGGGCACCAACGAGATCATGCGGGTGGTCGTCGCCCGCGCACTGACAGGAGCGGCATGACCGACGAACCCGAAGTGATCGTCACCGTCGACGGCGGTCTGGGACGGATCACCCTCAACCGCCCGCGCGCCATCAACGCGCTCAACCACGCGATGGCGCTGGCCATCACCGACGCGCTGCGCGCCTGGGCGGACGACGACGCCGTGCGCGCGGTCGTCGTGACCGGCGCGGGGGAGCGCGGGCTGTGCGCGGGCGGCGACATCGTCGCCATCCACGCCGACGCGAAGACCGGCACCGCGGGCGCCCAGTCGCCGACCGGGCGGTTCTGGCGCGACGAGTACGTGCTCAACGCGCTCATCGCCCGTTACCCCAAGCCCTATGTCGTGATCATGGACGGCATCGTGATGGGCGGCGGCGTCGGCCTTTCGGGGCACGGCAGCCACCGCGTCGTCACCGAGACCGCCAAGATCGGGATGCCCGAGGTCGGCATCGGCTTCGTGCCCGATGTCGGCGGCACCTATCTGCTCTCGCGCGCCCCGGGCGAGATCGGCACGCACGTCGCGCTCACCACCGCGCGCATGACCGCGGGCGACGCCGTCGGCGCCGGATTCGCCGACACCTTCGTGCCGTCCGCGGAGATCCCCGCCCTGCTCGACGCGCTGCGCGGCGGCGACGTCGACGAGGCCATCGCGAAATTCGCCGCCGCGGTGCCGGATTCGCCGCTGCTGGCCCAGCGCGACTGGATCGACGCCTGCTACAGCGCCGACACCGTCGAGGAGATCGTCGACCGGCTCCGTGCCGTCGACGCGCCCGAGGCGGCGCGGGCCGCCGCCGACATCCTCGCCAAATCGCCGGTGGCGTGCAAGGTCACGCTGCGCGCGCTGCGGCGGGCCCGTGAGCTGCCGAGCCTGGAGGCGGTGCTGAACTCCGAATACCGGGTCTCGATCGCCTCGCTGGCCACCCACGACCTGGTCGAGGGCATCCGCGCCCAGGTGATCGACAAGGACCGCGACCCCCGGTGGCGGCCCGCCGACCTCGCCGCGGTCACCGAGGTGGAGGTGGCGAGCTACTTCGCCCCGCTCGGCGCCGACGAACTGGGCCTGACCACGCCGGAAGGACTGTAGATGACCAAGAGGATCGGCTTCCTCGGCCTCGGCCACATGGGCGCGCCCATGGCCGCCAACCTCGTCCGCGCCGGCTACGACGTGGTCGCCTTCGACCCGGTGCCCGCCGCGCGCGAGCGCGCGGCCGCCGACGGCGCCACCGTCGCCGAGACCGCGGCCGCGGCCGCGACGGGCCGCGACCTGGTGATCACCATGCTGCCCAACGGCGCGCTGGTGCTCGACGTCTACGCCGAACTGCTGCCCGCCGCCGAACCCGGAACGCTGTTCGTCGACTGCTCGACCATCGACGTCGCCGACGCGAAAGAGGCTGCCGCGCGCGCGGTCTCGGCCGGGCACCGCGCCCTGGACGCGCCGGTCTCCGGCGGCGTCGCCGGGGCCACCGCGGGCACGCTGACCTTCATGGTCGGCGGCGAGGCGGCCGACTTCGACACCGCGCGGCCGGTGCTCGACGTCATGGGTGGCAAGGTCGTGCACTGCGGCGCGGCCGGCGTCGGCCAGGCCGCCAAGATCTGCAACAACATGCTGCTCGGCATCTCCATGATCGGGCTGTCGGAGGCGCTGGTTCTCGGCGAACAGCTCGGGCTCTCGCACCAGTCGTTCTTCGACGTGGTGTCCACCGCCTCCGGCCAGAGCTGGGCGCTGACCAGCTACTGCCCCGTCCCCGGCCCCGTGCCCGCCAGCCCCGCCAACAACGACTACCAGCCGGGCTTCGCCACCGCGCTCATGAGCAAGGACCTGACCCTCGCCGCGAACGCGTTGCGCGCCAACGGCGTCGACGGGCAGCTCGGCGCCCTCGCCGCCGCCGTCTACGCCCGGTTCGCCGAAACCGACGCGCACCGGGACTTCTCGGCCATCGTCACCGACATCCGGGCCCGCTCGGAACAGGAGAACGCCGGATGAGCGACTACGCCACCATTCTCGTCGAGACCCGCGGCCGGGTCGGCTGGATCACGCTCAACCGGCCGGAGGCGCTCAACGCCCTCAACGCCCAGGTGCTCGACGACATCATCGCCGCCCTCGACCGCTTCGAGGGCGACGGCGCCGTCGGCGCGGTCGTGATCACCGGCTCCGCCAAGGCGTTCGCGGCGGGCGCCGACATCAAGGAGATGCAGCCCAAGTCGTACATGGACATGTTCCTGGCCGACTACTTCGCCCGCTGGGACCGGCTCGCGAGCTTCCGCAAGCCCACCGTCGCCGCGGTCGCGGGCTACGCGCTCGGCGGCGGGTGCGAACTGGCCATGCTGTGCGACCTGCTGATCGCCGCCGACACCGCCCAGTTCGGCCAGCCCGAGATCAAGCTCGGCGTCATCCCGGGCATCGGCGGCTCCCAGCGGTTGACCCGCGCGGTCGGCAAGGCCAAGGCGATGGACCTGGTCCTGACCGGGCGCACCATCGGGGCCGAGGAGGCCGAACGGTCGGGTCTCGTGTCGCGGGTGGTGCCCGCCGCCGAGCTGCTCGACGTGGCGGGCGAGGTCGCCGAGGGCATCGCGGCCAAGTCGCTGCCCGTCACCATGATCGCCAAGGAAGCGGTCAACCGGGCGCTCGAGACGACGCTCGCCGAGGGCCTGCTCTTCGAGCGCCGGGTGTTCCATTCGCTGTTCGCACTCGACGACCAGGCCGAGGGCATGGCAGCCTTCGTCGAGAAGCGGCCACCCCGCTTCACCCACCGCTGACCCAGGAGCGTCATGACCACTGCCGCCGCCACCGCATCACCCTCGACCCGAGGCTCGGCCGCCGCCCGCCGGTGGCGGCGGGAGTCCGTGCTCGACGCCGCCAGGGAGGCCTTCGTCGTCCACGGCTACCACGGCGTCAGCATGGAGCAGGTCGGCGTGCGCGCCGGGATCAGCAAGCCGGTGCTCTACAGCCACTTCTCGGGCAAGCTCGACCTCTACCTCGCGGTGCTGCAGCAGTACCTGGACGCGATGGTGGCCGGGCTGCGCGAGGCGCTGGCCGTCGCCGACGACCGGGCCGCCGTGCGCGGCGCGATCGCGGTGTTCTTCGACATCGTCGACGGCGACGGCACCGGCGCCCAGGACCTGGTGTTCTCCTCGGCGGTGCCGAGCGAGCCGTGCATCGAATGGCGGGTCAAGCAGAGCATGGCGGTCTGCGCGACCCTGATCGGCAAGCGGCTGTGCGCGGACCGGGCCGAACCGGCGCGTGCGCGCATGGTCGCCTTCGGCGTCGTCGGCGCGGCGCGGCTGGCCTCGCGGCAGTGGCGCGACGCGGGTCGCCCGATCCCCAAGGCCGACGCCGTCGACACCGCCACCGCGCTCTGCTGGACCGGGCTGTCGGGCGTGGACCGGGTCGCCGGCGAGGCCGGGAGCTGCGTGGCCTGACCCGCTCAGGCGCGCGGGTCGCGGCCCAGGTAGCGCAGCAGGGTGTCCGCGGTCGAGTCGCCGGGTGCCGGGTCGACCACCGCCCCGTAGGCGCCCCACCGGCGCAGCGGCTCGATCAGGCCGGTCGCCGCGGTGAGGTAGGCCGCGGCCAGCTCGTCGGTCAGCGGGGAGGGCTGACCGGTGGCGACGGTGATGTCCCAGGCGTGCACGCCTGCGTCGAGGGCGCACAGCACCGCGGCCACCGGCGCCGGCAGCACGCCGTGCGGCAGCGGGGTCGGCACGGTGCCGCTGTCGTCGGTGACCGTGGCCCAGGCGGCGGCGGTCTCCGAGATCGCGCCGCTGACCAGGTCGGCCGCGCTGCCGGTCAGCGAACCCGACGGCGCGAAGGGGTCCTCGGCCGGGCCCGTGCCGACCCCGAGCGCGGCGGCGTAGGCGAGCTGATCGCCCGCCGCGTGCTGGATGACCTGGGTGACGTTCCACTCCGAACAGGGGGTCGGCGCGTGCCACGCGTCGCCGGTGACACCGGCGACCGCGGCGGTCAGCGCGCGGTGGGACGCGCCGAGGACGTCCTTCCAGACGGGCGCGAGGACGACGGCGGCGTCGGTGGTCTGCGAGGAGCTGTCCATGCGGTGGCCTTTCGCTGTCTCGTGTCGATCCCAGGCTAGGCGCCCACCGGGCCCGCCGCCGCCGATGCGCTCAGCCGGTCCGCCGCCAGGTCCAGTCGACGCGGACGTCGAGGGGGTCGTCCGGGGTGACCGGGCGCGGCGCGGTGTTGAGACCGTTCGGCGGCCCGGACTGCGCCTCGACCGACAGCGACTCCTCCGGCAGGGTCCAGATGACCGCGTACCGCTCGGGGCTCGAGACGGTGAGCTCGAGGAAGCCGGGCCAGGTCAGCACCGCCCGCACTCCGCCGGGCATGCCGAAGGTGTCGTCCCACGGGCCGGGGCGCGGCGGGACGCGGACGCCGGTCGGGAGATGGTCGGGGCCGCGCTCCTCCTGCCAGGCGGCCTCGAACGCGAGGCGCAGCGGGCCGGTGGCCGGGGGCACCTGCCGCAGGAACCACGGATGCCAGCCGCCTGCCGCCGGGAACGGTTCGTCGTCGGCGGTGATGCGCATGCGCAGGCAGAGGCCGCCGTCGCCCAGGCTCAGGTGCTGGGTGACCGTGCCGGGGAACGGCCACGGATCGGTGAGCCGGTGCCGCAGCACCACCTGGGTCTCGTCGCGGGCCAGCACCTCGAAGATCCCGTGCCGCGCGGTCCCGTGGATCGCGTGCGGGGGAGCGTCGATCGGGAACTCGTACTCGTGCCCGCCCCAGGCGAGCCTGCCGTAGCCGAGGCGGTTGACCCAGGGGGCCATCACGAAACTGCCGTGGCCCGGTCCCTGGCGCAGCAGTTCGGTGCCGTCGACGGTGAGGCTGTGGATCGCGCCGCCGTCGGTGGGGGACACCGTCACGGTCGCGCCGTCGGCGCGCAGGCGCACGTCGTCGTCTGCCATGCGCCACACCGTAACGCCGGGCGGGCGCCGGACCGGGCCGACACGACGCCCGGCCCGCTCAGGAGGCGAGGAAGTTCAGGATCGCCATCGCCAGGGGAGCCGTCAGGTCGAAGAGCACCCGGCCGATGCCGAGCCCGGCGGTGACGGTGCCCTCGTAGTGATCGGACAGGAACTGCAGTACCTCGTCCATGTCGGGTGTCCTTCCGGCTCAGGCGAAGAAGCCCTGGAGAATGGGGGTACCGAGATCGATGACGGTCTTGGCGACCGACAACCCCCAGTTACCGAGCCCGACCACGACCCACTGGATGGTGTCGTAGTTGTCCTGGGCGAAATCCCGCAGCTGCTGCATGACGAACACTCCTCCGGCCCCGACCACGGTGATCAACTGATGTGACCAGCGTCTCACACACGCCGGATGCTGCCAAGTTGCCGCACGGTGTCGGCGCAGGTAGGGCGCGATTTCGGGGATCGCCGGGGCCGTGCCCGCACCCCGGTTATGAATGAGATTGCATCATCGTGCATAATCATTTGCAGCAACGGCGCGAGCCGACGCGGCAGCCCGCAGCCGCATACTGCTGTCAGGGCACACCGCGCCAGAACATCGAACCGCACCACTTTCGCAAGGAGCACCGCAGACATGTCCGATCGCGTCGTACTCGCCTACTCCGGTGGCCTGGACACCTCCGTCGCCATCAGCTGGATCGCGAAGGAGACCGGCTCCGAGGTGGTGGCCGTTGCCATCGACCTCGGCCAGGGCGGCGAGGACATGAACGTGGTCCGCCAGCGCGCGCTGGACTGCGGCGCCGTGGAGGCCATCGTGGTCGACGCGCGCGACGAGTTCGCCGACGAGTACTGCCTGCCCACCATCCAGGCCAACGCCCTCTACATGGGCCAGTACCCGCTGGTCTCGGCCATCAGCCGCCCGCTGATCGTCAAGCACCTCGTCGAGGCCGCCAAGTTCCACAACGCCACCACCGTCTCCCACGGCTGCACCGGCAAGGGCAACGACCAGGTCCGCTTCGAGGTCGGCATCGGCGCGCTCGCGCCCGACCTGAACGTCATCGCCCCGGTCCGCGACTACGCCTGGACCCGCGAGAAGGCCATCGCCTTCGCCGAGGAGAACAACCTCCCGATCAACGTCACCAAGAAGTCGCCGTTCTCCATCGACCAGAACGTGTGGGGCCGCGCGGTCGAGACCGGCTTCCTCGAGGACCTGTGGAACGCCCCCACCAAGGACGTCTACGACTACACCGCCGACCCGACGGTCAACTTCGAGGCGCCCGACGAGGTCATCATCACCTTCGACAAGGGTGTGCCGGTCGCCATCGACGGCTGTCAGGTCACCGTGCTGCAGGCCATCGAGGAGATGAACACCCGCGCCGGCCGCCAGGGCGTCGGCCGCCTCGACATGGTCGAGGACCGCCTCGTCGGCATCAAGAGCCGCGAGATCTACGAGGCCCCGGGCGCCATCGCGCTGATCACCGCGCACCAGGCCCTGGAGAACGTCACCCTCGAGCGCGAGCTGGGCCGCTACAAGCGCCAGGTCGAGCAGCGCTGGGGCGAGCTGGCCTACGACGGCCTCTGGTACTCCCCGCTCAAGCGCGCCCTCGACGCCTTCGTCACCGACACCCAGGAGCACGTCACCGGCGAGATCCGCATGGTGCTGCACGGCGGCTCCGCGGTCGTCAACGGCCGCCGCTCCGAGCAGTCGCTCTACGACTTCAACCTGGCCACCTACGACGAGGGCGACACCTTCGACCAGTCGCTGGCCAAGGGCTTCGTCCAGATCCACGGCCTGTCGTCGAAGGTCGCCGCCCGCCGGGACCTGAACCAGAAGTAGCGAGCGCGCCCCGGCCGTCACGGCCGGGGCCGATAGGCTCGACGGGCGGGCCGTGCGGTGGCCCGCCCGAAGGGAGCGCGGTGCGGACCGACGACGACAGCTGGGACATCGAATCGAGCGTGGGGGCCACCGCCCTCGGCGTCGCGGCCATGCGGGCCGCGGAGAGCAGGCGCCCGGACGCGCTGTTCCACGACCCCTACGCCGAGGTCCTGGTGTCCGCCGTCGGCTCGCCGTCGTGGACGCGGATCGTGCGCGGCGAGGTGCCGGATCTCGACGAAGCCGCTCTCTCCGGGTTGGGGCCGATCATCTCGGCACTGATCGCGAGGACCTGCTACCTCGACGACTATGTGCGCGAAGCCGCCGCCGACGGCATCCGTCAGATCGTGGTCCCGGCCGCCGGGCTGGACGCACGGGCCTATCGAATCGACTGGCCCAGCGGGACCACGGTTTTCGAGTTGGACCTGCCGAAGGTGCTGGAGTTCAAGAACCGCGCGCTGGCCGGGGTCACTCCGTCGGCACGGCGGCGAGCGATCGCGGTCGACCTGCGTCACGATTGGCCTGCCGCCCTGCGCGACAACGGTTTCGATCATGACCGGCCGACCGCCTGGCTGGTGGAGGGGTTGCTGCGATATCTGCCCGCCGACGCCCAGGACCGGCTGTTCACCGACATGGTGACACTCAGCGCCCCGGGCAGCCGCGTCGCGGTCTACCGCTCCACCGGCGCCGCGCCCGACGCGGCGGCCCAGCAGGACGCTCGGGACGCCGGTGTCGATGTCACCGTCGACGTCGGCGCGCTCTGGTATTCCGATGAAGGCCGCAGCGATCCGATCGACTGGTTCACCACCCGTGGCTGGACGGTGACCAGGGCCGACCCGGCCGAGGTCCTGCTCGCCAGGGGCCGGGCGGTCCCCGCCGACGCCGCCGCCCGCCTGAAGACCCACTATTTGTTCACCGCCCGACGACCCGGAGGAGACAGCACACGATGACGCAGAGCGGCAGCACCAACGAAGGCGCGCTCTGGGGCGGCCGGTTCGCCTCCGGTCCCGCGGAGGCGATGGCGGCGCTGAGCAAGTCGACCCACTTCGACTGGGCGCTGGCGCCGTACGACATCCGCGCGTCCAAGGCACACGCCCGCGTGCTGAACAAGGCCGGGCTGCTGTCGGACACCGACCTCACCGGGATGCTCGCCGGGCTCGACCGGCTCGCCGAGGACGTCGCCTCCGGCGCGTTCGGCCCCGCCGACTCCGACGAGGACGTGCACGGCGCGCTCGAACGCGGCCTCATCGACCGGGTCGGCACCGAGCTCGGCGGCAGGCTGCGCGCGGGCCGTTCCCGCAACGACCAGGTCGCCACGCTGTTCCGGATGTGGCTGCGCGACGGCGCGCGCCGCGTCGCGGCGGGCGTGCTCGACGTGGTCGACGCGCTGGTCGCCCAGGCCGCCGCGCACCCCGACGCCGTCATGCCGGGCAAGACCCACCTGCAGGCCGCCCAGCCGGTGCTGCTGGCCCACCACCTCCTCGCCCACGCCCACCCGCTGCTGCGCGACGTCGACCGGCTGCGCGATTTCGACCGCCGCGCCGCGATCTCCCCGTACGGTTCCGGCGCGCTGGCGGGTTCCTCACTGGGGCTGGACCCCGAGCAGATCGCCGCGGAGCTGGATTTCGACGCGGCCGCGGCCAATTCGATCGACGCCACCTCCGCCCGTGACTTCGCCGCCGAGGCCGCCTTCGTGCTGGCCATGATCGCGGTCGACCTGAGCCGGATGGCCGAGGAGGTCATCATCTGGAGCACTCCGGAATTCGGCTACGTCACCCTCGCCGACGCGTGGTCCACCGGGTCGTCGATCATGCCGCAGAAGAAGAACCCCGACGTCTCCGAGCTGACCCGCGGCAAGGCGGGCAGGCTCATCGGCAACCTGACCGGGCTGCTGGCCACGCTCAAGGCCCAGCCGCTGGCCTACAACCGGGATCTGCAGGAGGACAAGGAACCCCTGTTCGATTCGGTGGCCCAGCTCGAGCTGCTGCTTCCCGCCATCGCGGGCCTGGTCGCCACCCTGACCTTCCACACCGACCGGATGGCCGAACTCGCGCCCGCCGGTTTCACGCTCGCCACCGACATCGCCGAATGGATGGTCCGCCAGGGCGTCCCGTTCCGGGTCGCCCACGAGGCCGCGGGCGCGTGCGTGCGCGCGGCCGAGGCGCGCGGCGTCGGACTCGACGAGCTGACCGACGAGGAGTTCGCCGCCGTCGACCCCGCGCTGACTCCCGGCGTGCGCGACGTGCTCACGGTCCAGGGCTCCATCGCCTCGCGCAACGCCCGCGGCGGCACCGCGGGCGTGCAGGTCGCCGCCCAACTCGAGGAGGTCAGGGCCGCGGCGGCCGCCGCGCGCGACCGGCTCCGCTGACGGCGGGGCGCGGCGGCGCGGAGATCCACTGAACAGTGTGCCTCCGCTCCGGCGCGGGAGCGCGGGCGGCCGCCCGCGCGGCGGTAGCCTCGGACCCGGTGCGTGACACGTCTTTCTCGGTGGATCGGGAGGTACGGGTATGAGCACGGTGGCGGGGAGTCCGGCCGGCCGCGGCGTGGGGACCAGGTCCCGCATGCTGTCCGGCGCGCGTCTGGACACCGACGATCTGATCACGGTCGGGCTGGTGTTGCTGATCCCGGTCCTGGTGGCGGTGGGCCCGATGGTGGCGGCGATGATCATCCGCGCCCACGTCGGCGCGCGGCCCGCCGCCTCGGCCGGCCTGCTGCTGACCGCCGTCATCGCGGGCGGCCTGCTGATCGCCGCCGTCGCGGCGTTCGCCGTGGCCTGGCAGCGCCGCGACGCGGTCGCCGAGGCGGTGCGCAGGCGGACCGGGCGCGCGTGAACCGGTCACCGCGTCCGGGCCTCACAGCTCGGCGTGGGCCCGGAATCCCGCGTCGCGCAAGGCCGTGAGGACGTCGTCCCGGTGGGCGGGACCGCGGGTCTCCACGGTCAGCGACACCTCGACCTCGTCCACCGCCAGCCACATCCCGGTGCGCGAGTGCACGACGTCGACGACGCTGGCCCCGGCCGCGCCGACCACCGACAGCAGCGCGCTGAGCGCGCCCGGCCGGTCGGCGATGGTGACTCGCACGGCCAGATAGCGGCCCGCGGCGCTGAGCCCGTGCCCGATCACCCGGGTCAGCAGCAGCGGATCGATGTTGCCGCCGGACAGGATCACCACCAGGGGCCCGGCCGGCTCGCGCACCGCGCCGGTGAGCACGGCGGCCACTCCCGCCGCGCCCGCGGGTTCGACGAGGAGCTTGGCCCGTTCCAGGCACAGCAGCAGCGCCCGCGACAGCGCGTCCTCGTCGACGGTGACGATGCGCCGCACGTGGGCGGCCACGTGCGCGAAGGGCACCGCGCCCGGCAGCCCGACCGCGATCCCGTCGGCCATGGTGGCCATGCGCTCGAGCCGGACCGGCCTGCCCGCGCCGAGCGAGTCCGGCCAGGCCGCCGCCTCGGCCGCCTGCACCCCGATCGCCTCGACGCCGGGGGCGCGGTCGCGTAGCGCCAGCGCGGTGCCGGCGAGCAGCCCGCCGCCCCCGGTCGGGACGACGATCGTCGCGACGTCGGGCACCTGCTCGAGGATCTCGACCGCCACCGTCGCCTGCCCGGCCACGATGTCGGGATGATCGAACGGATGGATCAGCGTCGCCCCGGTCCGCTCCGCGAATTCCTCGGCGGCGGTGAGGGATTCGTCGATGGTGGCGCCGACCTGGCGGACCTCGGCGCCGTAGGCGCGGGTCGCGGCGAGCTTGGGCAGCGAGGCGCCGGTCGGCATGAACACCGTCGCGTCGATGCCGAGCGCGCCCGCCGACCAGGCCACCCCCTGCGCGTGATTGCCCGCGCTGGCCGCGACCACCCCGCGCCGACGCCGTGCCTCGTCCAGCCGGGCGATGCGGTTGTAGGCGCCGCGCGGTTTGAACGAGCCCGTGCGCTGGAGGTTCTCACACTTGAGCCACACCGGCACGCCCGCCCGGTCGGAGAGCACCCGCGACCGCACCACCGGCGTGTGCCGGATGACCGGGGCGAGCAGCCGCGCCGCCGCCGTGACCGCGTCGGGATCGAGGTCGTCCACGGCTGCCATGCTGCCAGCCTCCGGGGCCGCGGCCCGGTTGCGACGCGGCGGCGTCAGGCCCGTTTCGCCAGATGGTGCGCGAGCGCGCTGAGCCGGGCCAGCCGGGCGTCGCCCAGCGGCGTCAGCTTGCTGCCGAGCCGGTTGGTGACGAAGGCCAGCGACATCCCCGTCGCCGGGTCGGCGAACGCGCCCGAGCCGCCGAGGCCGAAGTGCCCGAACGCCGACACCGGATCGGCCTTGGACGGCTTCATCGGCACCCCGTGGTAGCCCATCGCCCACGGGATGCGGAAGGCGAGGACGTAGTCGGGGGTGAACACCTGGCGGGTGGACAGGCGCCGGATGGTCTCCGGGGTCAGGATCCGCACGCCGTCGAGGGTGCCGTCGCCGGCGAGCGGCGCGTACAGCCGCGCCAGCGCGCGGGCGGAGAAGACGCCGTTGACGCCGGGCATCACCGAATCGTGCACGCGGGGGTCGACGATGAGGCTCGCGAAACCGCGCGGGGTGGTCTCGGCGGCGGCGCCGAAACGGCGGCCCGCGACCAGATCCGAGCCCCGGTCCCAGTCCAGGCCGAACGCGGTCAGCCGGGGGAAGGTGGTCGCGATGCGGTGGCGCTGGTCGGCGGGCACCCGGAACCAGAGCTCCTCGGCGCCCAGCGGTTCGGCCAGCTCGGTGCGGACCACCTCGGTGAACGAGCGGCCGGTGACCCGGCGGACCAGTTCGGCGGTGAGGTGGCCGTAGCTGATGCCGTGGTAGCCGCTGGTCTCGCGGTGGCGGGGATCGGGGGCGGCCGCGGCGAGCGCGGCGGTCACCGCGGCGTCGTCGAAGAAGCCGTCCTCGGGGCCCGGCAGCAGCCCGCGCAGCCGGTGCAGGCCCGCGCGATGGGTGAGCACGTCGCGCACGGTGATGTGGTCCTTGCCCGCCGCCGCGAACTCCGGCCAGTACCGCGCGACCGGGGTGTCGTAGTCGAGCAGGCCGCGCTCGGCGAGCATGTGCACCACCGTCGAGGCCACGCCCTTGCCGGTGGAGAACCCGAGCGCCACCGTCTCCTCGGTCCACGGCACGCCCGGCGCCGCCTCGCCCGCCCACACGTCGACCACGGGTTCGCCGCGCAGGTAGACGCAGAGCGCGCCGCCGCCCTGCGACGGCTTGCGGAACAGCCGGTCGAACATGGACACCAGGTCGACGAACCGGCGGTCCACCGACTGCGTTGTCGGGGTCACTGTCACTTCTCCGCTCACTCTCCACTCGTCCCGGTCCAGGATGCCAGGCCGGCGCGCCGCACACCGCGACCGGTCGGTACGGTGATCGTTGCCTGACCGTCATCTCGGGCAGCGTGGGCGCAACATCGGGACCATAGCGTGTGCGCATGCCACCCAGACGACGATCGGCGCTGCTCGCCAGGCTTGTCGTGGACTCACCGGGCCGCCCGCAGGTGATCCTCGGTGAGCTGCGGCGGGTGATCCTCGACGGCGCGGTGCCGCCGCGCACCGTCATCCCGCTGCGCGATGTCGCGGTGCTGTTCGGGGTCAGCCACATCCCGGTCCGCGAGGCGCTCAAGACGCTGGTGGGGGAGGGGCTGGTGACCCACCGGCCGCACGGCGGGTACGAGGTCGCCCAGCTCACCGCGCGCGAGCTGCGGGAGATGTACGTCGTCCGCGACACCCTGGAGGCGGCCTCGCTGCGGGCGGCGGCCCGCTACGCGGGTGAGGCCGACCGCGCCGCGCTGCGCGAGATCAACGAGCGTCTGGAAGCGGCCATCCGCGACGACGACGCGGCCGCCTACCATCGCGAGTCCCGGGCCTTCCACGTCGCGCTGACCCGGCCGTCGCGGATGCACCGCCTGCTGCACATGCTCGAATCCGCCTGGAACGTCACCGAACCCGTGCAGTCCATGGTCCACATCGACCCCGGCGACCGGGCCGACCTACACGCCGACCACCTGCTCATGCTCGACGCCTTCCTCGCCGGCGACGCCGAGACCCTCTGCGCGGTGGCCGAACTGCACCACCGCAGGCTCGAGGCCGTCGTCGCGACCCTGCCCACCGACACCGGTCTGCTCGCGCCGGACGATATATCGATGGCGCAATAGCCGGGCAATCGAGGAGAAACCGCCGGGCAATAGCCGAATCCTATCGTCGGGATGCTTGTTCGCCCTCGGATGGGAATGCCATGACCGAAATCCTCGCCCCCGCACCGGCCGCGCCCGCGCCGGACTACGACCCGCGGCTGACCAACGCCGACCTCGCGCCGCTGAGACAGCAGCGCTGGGGCGCCTACAACATCGTCGCCTTCTGGATGTCGGACGTGCACAGCGTCGGCGGATACGTGACGGCGGGCAGCCTTTTCGCGCTCGGCCTGGCCAGCTGGCAGGTGCTGGCTGCGCTGCTCATCGGCATCGGCATCGTCTATCTGCTCTGCAACCTCGTCGCCAAGCCGAGCCAGGCGACCGGCGTGCCCTATCCGGTCATCTGCCGCAGCGCCTTCGGCGTGCTCGGCGCCAACATCCCGGCGATCATCCGCGGCCTCATCGCGGTCGCCTGGTACGGCATCCAGACCTTCCTCGCCTCCGCCGCGCTGGACGTCGTCCTGGTGAAACTGTTCCCGGGGCTCGCGCCCTACGCGGTGACCGCCGATCACGGCTTCCTCGGCCTCTCGCTGCTCGGGTGGGGCAGCTTCCTGGCCCTGTGGGTGGTGCAGGCCGCCGTCTTCTGGCGGGGCATGGACTCCATCCGCCGCTTCATCGACTTCTGCGGGCCCGCCGTCTATGTCGTGATGTTCGCGCTGTGCGGCTACCTGCTCGCGAAGGCGGGCTGGAGCGCCGTCGACCTGAACCTCGGCGAGGTCACCTACACCGGCTGGGCGTCGGTCCCGGTGATGCTGGGCGCGATCGCGCTGGTGGTGTCCTACTTCTCGGGCCCGATGCTGAACTTCGGCGACTTCTCCCGCTACGGCCGCAGTTTCGCCGCCGTCAAGACCGGCAACTTCCTCGGCCTGCCGGTCAACTTCCTCCTGTTCTCGGTGCTGGTCGTGGTCACCGCCTCGCTCACCCTGCCCGTCTACGGCGAGCTCATCACCGACCCGGTGGAGACGGTGGCGCGCATCGACTCCACCTTCGCCATCGTGCTCGGCGCGCTGACCTTCACCGTGGCGACCATCGGCATCAACATCGTCGCCAACTTCATCTCCCCGGCCTTCGACTTCTCCCACGTCAGCCCGCAGCGCATCTCGTGGCGGGCGGGCGGCATGATCGCCGCCGTCGGCTCGGTGCTGATCACGCCCTGGAACCTGTACAACAATCCCGAGGTCATCCACTACACCCTCGAGGTGCTCGGCGCCTTCATCGGCCCGCTGTTCGGGGTGCTGATCTGCGACTACTACCTGGTGCGCAAGCAGAAGGTGCGGGTCGACGACCTGTTCACCATGTCGCCGGGCGGAACCTACTGGTACCGCAAGGGCTATCACCCCGCGGCGGTGCTGGCCACGGCGGTGGGCGCGATCGTCGCGGTGTTCCCGGTGCTGGCCAAGGGCGTGCCCGGCATGCACACGGCCGCCCAGTACAGCTGGTTCATCGGGGCGGGCCTCGGGTTCGCGGTGTACTACCTGACCACCGGCCGGCTGCGGGCCGCGCTGCGGGAGGACTGATGCGGATCCGGGTCGTCAACCCGAACACCACGGTCGCGATGACCGCGCTGGCGCTGCGCTGCGCCCGCGCGGTCGCCGCGCCCGGCACCCGCGTCGACGCGGCCACCTCGGCCGACGGGCCGGTCTCGATCGAGAGCCACTACGACGAGGCGCTGAGCGTGCCCGGATTGCTCGCGGAGATCCGGCGCGGGGAGGCCGACGGCGTGGACGCCTACGTGGTGGCGTGTTTCGGCGACCCGGGTCTGGACGCCGCCCGGGAACTGGCCGCCGGACCGGTGATCGGGACGGCCGAGGCGGCCCTGCGCACCGCGACGCATCTGGGTCGCGGGTTCAGCGTGGTCACCACGCTGGCCCGCACGCTGGGCCGCGCCGAGGATCTGACGGTGCGCTACGGCGTCGACCGGTTCTGCCGGGGACTGCACGCGTGCGACCTGCCGGTGCTCGACCTGGAGACCGATCCCGACGCCCGCAAGATCGTCACCGAGGCGTGCCGGGCGGCGGTGGCGGCGGACCGCTCCGACGCGGTCGTCCTCGGCTGCGCGGGCATGGCCGACCTCACCGCCCACATCACCGCCGAGATCGGGGTCCCGGTGATCGACGGGGTCGCGGCGGCTACCCTCACGGCGCAGTCCCTGCTCACCCAGGGACTGCGCAAGTCGGGGAGGGGAGAGTTCGCGACCCCACCGGCCAAGCCCTACACGGGGATGCTGGCGCCGTTCGCGCTGTGACGGCTAGGCGGCGGCGGCGGGCGCCAGCTCGCGCAGCACCGCGTCGGCGTCGTCGACGTCGATCACCAGGCGGGTGAATTCGCGGCCCTCGAGATCGATGCGGACCGCGCGGCCGGTGAACGTGGTGTCCCAGAACTCCTTGCGGCCCTTGCCGCGATAGACGCCCGCGGCGATGACGCCGGGGAAGAAGGTGCCGGGCGCCCGGACCCACGGCGGACGCAGGTCCACCTCGGCGGGGACGGCTTCGACGATGTCGCGGCGATCGACGACCACCTGCTGGCGCAGCGCGAGCAGCCGGTGACCGCCGAGCACGTTCACCGTCACCATGTCCCCGCTGACCTCGACCTCGACCATCGCGCACCTCACTCAACGTCCGGAACAGGAACTTCCCTGTCCATGGTCGGCGTCCGGCCTGACCCGGGACTGTGGCGATGCTGTGAATTCACCAAGGATTCGCGGGCATCCACCTATGGCGATATGCGCATCGAACGCTATGCGCTGGTAGCGGCCGGTGCCGTGGGGATCGCGACGGGAAAAAGCTGGGGACGGGGCCCGCCGGAATATCCGGCGGGCCCGCGCGTCAGCGGGCCGCGGACCCCGCGGTGCGGTACGCCCGCACCGCGATGTCGAGGACCTCGGCGAGCCACGGCGTGTACTGCTCGGGCGTCGCCCGGACCGCCTCCGCGAGTTCGGCGGGGTCGGTCCAGGCGAACGCGGCGACCTCGTCCGGGTCCGGCACCGGATCCGGGCCCGTGTGGGTGCCGACGAGGACGTGGTCGTACTCGTACTCGACCCGGCCCGTGCCGGGATCGCCCGCGCGGTAGGTGAAGGTGCCCGCCTCGCGCAGCTCGGCGGTGAGGCCGAGTTCCTCGCCGAGCCGGACGCGCCCCGCCTCGAGCACGGGTTGCCCGGGGGCCGGATGGCCGCAGCAGGTGTTGGCCCATTGCAGGGGGAAGCGGGTCTTGACCGCGGCCCGCTGCTGGATCAGCACCCGGCCCGCCCGGTCGAACAGCAGCACCGAGAACGCGCGATGCAGCCGGCCGGGCGGCTGATGGGCCAAGGACACCGACAGCGTGCCCGCCGACCTGCCCGACTCGTCGACCAGCTCGACCGGGAGGGCCTCGCGGTCGGCCGACGAGCCGGAACGGGGATCGGTCACCTGTTCACCTTATCGGCGACGATCATCAGGTACTGGAAGCTGCCCTCCTTGTAGGCGGTCAGGAACGGCTGCTCCACCCCGGTGGCGAGCTCCGAGTGGGTGCGCATCTCCCAGTAGGGGATGGTGTCGGGTGTCAGGTCGAGCACGTGGATCGGGACCAGCCCGTTCTCCGACAGCGCCCGGAAGTACTCGCTGCGCGGGTGGATCATGCAGCCGTAGTGCGCGTCGATCCAGCTGACCGAGGCCGACTTGCCGCCGGTGACGTCGTTGGAGCAGCCGGTGATGCACACGTAGCGGCCGCCCGGCTCCAGCAGCCGGGAGAACTCGGCGAACAGGTCGAACAGGTTGACGTACATGGTGGTCTCGTTGGTCCAGATGCCCCGCATCGACCCGGACTCGAAGCCGGTGTCGAGCATGTTGCGGAAGTGGAAGCGGACCTTGTCGCTCACGCCGCGGTGCTCGGCCTGCTCGTTGGCGAAACCGACCTGGTACTCGGAGATGGTCACGCCGTCCACCCGGCAGCCGAAGCGCTGGTTGGCCATGATGCTGGTGCCGCCGCGGCCGGAACCGCCGTCCATCAGCCGGTCGCCGGGGCGGACGTCGCCCAGCTGATCGAGCAGCAGGTCGGCCTGGTCGGTCTCCAGGCGGTGCAGCTCCTTGACCAGGCGGTCCTGCTTGCCCTCCTCGGGACCCTCCAGGATGGTCCAGTCGGGCGCGCCGATGCCGTAGTGGTGGTGGTAGAGCCCATCGACCTCGCCGAGCTTGGTGTTGACCCGGTCGTCGTTGGGATTGTCGTTCCAGTACGCTGCGACGGAACGCTGGTAGCTGGTGCGCAGCACGGTGTCGGCCTGCGGGTCGATCGTGGTCATGCGGACACATCCTCTCGGGGACGGGGATCGGTGGACGGGGTCTCGTCGTTCGGGGCGTCGTGATAGCGGCGGCTGTCCGCGTGCCAGGCGCGGTTGCCGCCCATCCAGGCCCACAGGCCGGCCAGGAACCGGCGGAGTTCGGGCGAGCCTGCGGCCGCCAGCGGCGCCGCCTCCCGCTCGAACCGGTGCATCAGCTCGTCGTGCACCTCGGCGGTGCGGACCACCGCGTCGGCGCGGCTGCACCGCTCCTCGGCGGCCAGCACGGTCGGCAGATTGAACTCGCGCCCGTTCGACAGGTCCTCGCGGGCCATCGAATACAGGTCGTTGACCATCTGCGCGGCCAGGGCCGCCGTGGTGGTGACCCGGCGCACGGCCGGGTCGGTGTACTCCGGGGCGCCGAGCTCGTAGCCGCCGACGGCGTCGATGGGCGCCATGCACGGCAGGAAGCTGTGCGGCTGGCGGTTGGTCAGGTACTCCCACACCGGCGGCATCCGCCCCGCTGCCCGCCAGCCCGCCTCGGCACCGAGCGCGATGAACCAGCCCGCGATCTCGGTGCGCAGGCGGCCCAGCTGCTGCGGGGTCGAAAAGGTGCCGAGATGGGCGAAGGAGGTGCGGAAGGCACGCAGGATCGGGTCCGCCTGCATGGCCGTCTCGAGCTGGGCGGCGTAGCGGGCGGGCAGGTGGACGGGGTCGATGGCGGCGGCCGCCAGCTCGAGCCGGGGGCCGAGTTCGGCCTCGGCGCTGGACGGGGTGCCGTCGGGAGCGGTGTCGTCGGCGTCCTCCTCGCAGTAGTAGTCGTCGACCGACCACTCCGACACCGCCGCCTTGGCCGCGGCCAGCAGCGGATCGGGGTCGTCGCAGTCGGGGTGGGCGAGCATGATCAGCCGGCCGAAGTCGGCCTTCTCCAGTTCGTCGAGCCGCCCGGCGTAGAGCCCGATGTCGCGGGCCCACGCCAGCAGTCCGACATTGACCGCCTCGGCCAACGCCGGGTCGTCGCGTTCGGGCGGCGGGCAGTACAGCGGGGGAATCCGCTGCCCGGACCGCGTCGCCCGCTCGCCCGCGCCGTCCGGGGCGTGCCGCCGGGCCACGGGACTCGGCGGATGCAGCCCCGCGGCGAACGAGGGGGCCTGCCGTCCGGTGGGAGGACCCGCGGGCACGCCGTCGCCTACCGCCGGGGATCCGGCGGGCCGGGGCAGCCGTAAGCCCGCGCTGCCCAGGCCGCTCGGCCCGAGCAGGCCGCGCGGCACGGTCCCCGCCGTCATGGTGGCCGCGGTGGCCGGTCCGGCGGGGCGGAAGAGCGTCGGGGGAGCGGTGGAGTGGGTGGTTCGCAGGAGCGCCGCGACGATCGCGGCCAGGTCGCCGGCGGCGGCGGGCGCGGCCGCGCGGCGGAGCACGGACACCTCGCCGCCCTCAGTCGGCCTGGCGCGCGACCAGGACGTTGTCGAGCACGCCCAGCGCGTCGGGGACCAGCACGGCGGCCGAGTAGTAGCAGCTGACCAGGTAGGAGATGATCGACTGGTCGTCGATGCCCTTGAACCGGACGTTGAGGCTCGGCTCGTACTCGTCGGGGATGCCGGTCTGGTGCAGGCCGACGACGCCCTGGTTCTTCTCGCCGATGCGCATGGCCAGGATCGAGGTCGTCGCGGTGTCGCTCACCGGGATCTTGCCGCACGACAGGATCGGCACCCCGCGCCAGGCGGGCACCCGGTGCCCGTCGAGATCGACCGGGTCGGGGTAGAGGCCGCGCTTCGAACATTCCCGGCCGAAGGCGGCGATGGCCTTGGGGTGGGCGAGGAAGAAGGCGGTGCTGCGGCGCATGCTCAGCAGCTCGTCCATGTCGTCCGGGGTCGGCGGGCCGGACTCGGTGGTGATGCGCTGCTTGAGGTCGCAGTTGTTGAGCAGGCCGAATTCGGGGTTGTTGACCAGGTCGTTCTCGCGCCGTTCGTAGAGCGCCTCGACGGTCAGGCGCAGCTGCTGCTCGACCTGATTCATCGGATCGTTGAACAGGTCGGCCACCCGCGAGTGCACGCGCAGCACGCTCTGGGCGAGGCTGAGCTCGTACTGGCGAGGGCTCGCGTCGTAGTCGACGAAGGTGCCCTCGAGGAGCGGCTCCCCGTAGTGCCCGGAGGAGATCTCGATATTCGCCTCGCCCTTGGAATTCTGCGCGTGCGAATTCGCCGACGAGGCACCCTGCAATTGCTCGCTCAATTCCGGAGAATTCTCCAGAATCTCGTCGAGCGCCTGCCGGGGCAGGGCGAGCAAGGTCGTCCGGGTGACGGACTTGACGGTCACGTCCCAGATGGCCGAGGGCTCGGTCAGCATTTCCGCGCCGTAATGATCGCCGCCGGTGAGCATGCCGAGTTTGGTGGTCTCCCCGAATTCGCCGGAGCCCATCCGTGCCAGTTTGCCGTGGACGACGAGCAGGACCTGGTCGATGGGATTGCCGAATTCGGCGACGACGGTGCCGGGTTCGATGTCGAGCTGGACGAAGCGGTCGGCCAGCGAGCGCAGCACCTCCTCGTCGTCGAAGCCGCGCAGTGGCGGCAGTTCCTGGAGTTCCAGCGGGATGACGCGGGCCGTCGAGCCGTCGATGACGAACTCGACCTCGCCGTTGCCCACGGTGTGGGTCAGGCGGCGGTTGACCCGGTACACACCGCCGTTGACCTGCACCCACGGCAGCATGCGGGTCAGCCAGCGAGAGCTGATGCCCTGCATCTGTGGCTCGGACTTGGTGGTGTGCGCCAGCTGGGCGGCGGCGGAGGTACTGAGGCTCTTGCGCGGAGCCGTCTCGGTGGGCAACGGCAGTTCGATGGTCATGGGCGATCCTCACCTCGATGCGAGCCGGCGATCGGCCGGCGGGTCGGGGTCGTGCGTTGGACGCGACGATGGAGAGCGGCAGAGCATGACGAATCCGTCCGGAAGGCACGACGATTCACGCCGGCAGCGATGCCGGACGGAAAGGATGTGCCATCTGAAGAGAGAACTCGGTACACGAGAAGTGCGGTGACGCAATGTGTTCCGGACGACAACGATGGTAGGCCCCGGTCCGCTTGCCGCGCAACGTATTGCGGCCTATGCGAACAATTCTTCCGGGGTCGTGGGATGAATGGTGCCGGTGATCGGGCGGGTGTCGGAATGCCGGGCCGAGGTGCCGGTGAATCGTGCCGGAAATCGCGATT
The DNA here is from genome assembly GCF_000308795.1 of Nocardia thailandica NBRC 100428. Classification (GTDB taxonomy): domain Bacteria; phylum Actinomycetota; class Actinomycetes; order Mycobacteriales; family Mycobacteriaceae; genus Nocardia; species Nocardia thailandica. Next base: position 30,913 of record NZ_BAGK01000097.1, read on the forward strand.
CCGGGCGCGGTGCCGCGGCGCCCCGTTAATATGCGCCGGCCCCGGACCGGCCCCGGGTGACCGTTCCGTCGGTGCCGCGTGCCGCCGCCCGGGCGACGCGCCCGGTGTGACCCGAATCGCCGGAACATGGGACCAGTCACAGCCGACACATAATGGAGTCCCGGTGTGGTTAGCTCTGGAGAACACATCGGGGTGTGTGAGGTGCGTCACTGTCTTGAAGGTGGGCCAGGTGGGAACGGTGGATTTCAGTCCAAAAGGTGTGGCCGGTTCGGTGCAGCGGTTGCTCGCGACCGCGCAGAACGGGCTGGAGGTGATCCGCTTCGGCGGGCTGTCACACGATGTCGAGTCCTCGCCGTTCGAGGTCGTCGAGCGCAGGCGCATGTACCGGCTGCGCCACTACTTCCCCGACGACACGACGCCGGGCCGCCCGGTCGCCCTGCTGATCCCGCCGCTCATGGTGAACGCCGACATCTGGGACGTGAACGCCGCCGAGGGCGCGGTCGGCATCCTGCACGCCGGCGGGATCGACTGCTGGGTCATCGATTTCGGGTCGCCGGCCAGCGAGGAGGGCGGCTGGCAGCGTGACCTGGCCGACCACGTGCTCGCCGTCGACGCGGCCATCGACACCGTCGGCGAGGCCACCGGGGCCCAGCTGCACCTGATGGGGTACTCGCAGGGCGGCATGTTCGCCTACCAGGCCGCGGCCTACCGCTACGGCAAGGGCGTCGCCTCCATCGTGACCTTCGGCAGCCCGGTCGACATCGTCGCGGGCATGCCGTTCGGCCTCCCCTACGGGCTGGTCTCGGACGTGGCCGACTTCCTGGCCGACCACGTGGTCAACCGGCTGCCCATCACCGACTCGATGGTGCGCCTCGGCTTCCAGATGCTCGATCCGGTCAAGACCGCCAAGTCCCGGGTCGACTTCCTCCTGCAGCTGCACGACCGCGAGGCGCTGCTGCCCAAGGAGCGCCAGCGCCGCTTCCTCAACAGCGACGGCTGGGTCGGCTACGCCGGTCCGGCCGCGGCCGACCTGCTCAAGCAGTTCGTCGCGCACAACCGGATGATGCTGGGCGGCTTCGTGATCCGCGATCACCCCATCTCCCTGGCCGAGCTGCGCTGCCCGATCCTCGCCTTCGTCGGCGAGGTCGACGACATCGGCCAGCCCGCCGCCGTGCGCGGCATCGTGCGCGCGGCCCCCAACGCCGAGGTGTTCGAGGCCAGCCTGGTCGCCGGGCACTTCGGCCTGGTCGCGGGCAGCATGGCCACCCGGCACACCTGGCCGCTGGTCCGGGACTGGGTGGGCTGGCTCGAGGGCGCGGGGCCGCTGCCCGAGGAGATCGTGCCGATGGCCGAGCACACCGCGAGCTCGGCGCCGCGTACGGCCGCGACCCGGGTCATCCACACCGCCGCCAGCCTCGCCGAGGCGGGGGTCGGGGTCGGCAAGGCCCTCGAGGGCATCGCGGGCAACACGATCCGCGGCTCGATCGAGATCGCCGGCGAGGCCGCGCGGGCGCTGCCGCGCCTGACCCGGCTCGGCCTGATCCAGCCGCACACCCGCATCTCGCTGGGCAAGCTGCTGGCCGAGCACGCGCGGCGCGCCCCCCTGAAGGACCTGTTCCTCTTCGACGACCGCGTGCACACCCACGCCGCCGTCGACGTGCGCATCGACAACGTGGTCCGCGGGCTGATCTCGGTGGGGATCCGCCCGGCCACCCGGGTCGGCGTGGTCATGGAGACCCGGCCCTCGGCCCTGGCCGCCGTCGCGGCGCTCTCCCGGCTCGGCGCGGTCGCGGTCCTGCTCGCCCCCGGCGCCGAGCTGCATCGCGCCATCGAGCTGACCGGGGTCAAGACTCTGATCACCGACCCGGAGAACCTGCGCACCGCCGCGGCCACCGGCAGCCGCGTCCTGGTGCTCGGCGGCGGCGACGCCCGCACCCTCGACCTGCCCACCGGCGACCGGATCGTCGACCTCGAGCAGATCGACCCGGCCAAGGTCCGCGTGCCCGCCTGGTACCGGCCCAACCCGGGCCTGGCCCGCGAACTGGCGTTCGTGCTGGTGCTGGGTACCGGCGACCGCCTCGAGGCCAAGTACATCACCAACCACCGCTGGGCGCTGTCGGCCTTCGGTACCGCCTCGGCCGCCGACCTCGACCACCGCGACACCGTGTACTGCCTGGCGCCGCTGCACCACTCCTCGGGACTGCTGGTCAGTCTCGGCGGCGCGGTGGCGGGCGGCAGCCGGATCGCGCTGGCCCGGCCCTCGGGGCCCGGCCGGTTCGCCGAGGAGGTGCACCGCTACGGCGTCACGGTCGTCACCTACACCTGGACCATGCTGCGCGACCTGCTCGACGCCGAGGTCTTCCCGGCCGGGCGCACGCACCCGATCCGGCTGTTCATCGGGTCGGGCATGCCCGCGGGCCTGTGGCGTCGCACGACCGAGCAGTTCGCCCCCGCGCGGGTGCTGGAGTTCTACGCCTCCATCGACGGCGACGTCGTGCTGGCCAACGTGCCCGGCATCAAGATCGGATCCAAGGGCAGGCCGGTGCCCGGCACGGCCAAGGTCGAGCTGGTCGCCTACGACCCGGTCAGCGAGCAGATCCTGGTCGGCGACGACGGGTTCGCCCGCCGCTGCGCCGACAACGAGCCCGGCCTGCTGCTCGGCAAGGCCGTCGACGGCGGGGACATCTCCGACGGCGGCCTGCGCGGGGTCTTCCACGCGGGCGACGCGTGGTGGCCGACGGAGAACCTGTTCCGCCGCGACGGTGACGGCGACTACTGGCTGGTCGACCGCCGCGACACCGTCATCCGCACCCCGCGCGGCCCGGTGTTCACCCAGCCCGTCACCGACGTGCTCAACGACATCACCCCGGTCGATCTCGAGGTGGTCTACGGCCTCGACGCGGGCGGGCGCACCCTGGCGGTGGCGGCGCTGAGCGTGCGCGAGGGCTTCGACATCGAACCCGACGACGTGACCGAAGCGCTGCGGGCGCTGCCGAGGGCGCAGCGACCCGACCTGGTCCACGTCGTCGACGACATCCCGCGCAGCCCCAGCTTCCGCCCGTCGGCCGTCGCCATCCAGGCCCGCGGCCTGCCCGCGCCGGGCCCGGACACCTGGTGGTACAACGCCGAATCCGACGCCTACGAGGTCCTCACGGAGGCCGTCGCCCAGGATCTGTACGGCGGGAACTGACGGAAACGGCGAGGGCCCGGTGAGCGATCACCGGGCCCTCGCCGTTCGCGCCTCAGGCGCGGTAGGCGCGGACCGCGTCGACGACCCGGTCGAGCTGTTCCGCGCCGAGCATCGGCCACAGCGGCAGCCGCACGATGGTGGCCGAGAAGCGCGCCGAACGGGTGCACGGGACCGGGGTGCGGCCGTACTTCAGGCCCGCGGGGCTCGAGTCGAGCGGGATGTAGTGGAACGGGGCGACGATGCCGCGCTCGGCCAGGTGCGCGATGAGACCGTCGCGGCTGTCCTCGGTGGGCATGCGCAGATAGAACAGGTGCGCGGTGTGGCCGCGGTCGGCGGGCACGGTCATGAGCCGCACGTCGTTGGCGGCGGCCCAGTCCGGCAGCGCGGCGGCGTAGAAGTCCCAGACGCGGTGGCGCTGGGCCTGGATGGTGTCGAACTCGGCCAGCTGGGCGTCGAGGACCGCGGCGTTGAGTTCGCTGGGCAGGTAGCTCGAGCCGATGTCCTGCCACGAGTACTTGTCGACCTGGCCGCGCAGGAAGCGGGCCCGGTCGGTGCCCTTCTCCCGCATGATCTCGGCGCGGCCCATGAGGATCTCGTCGGACAGCAGCAGCGCGCCGCCCTCGCCGCAGTGCACGTTCTTGGTGTCGTGGAAGCTCTGGGTGCCCAGCGTGCCGATGGTGCCGAGCTGCCTGCCCTGCCAGGTGCCGCCGAGGCCGTGCGCGTTGTCCTCGATCAGGGCGAGGCCGTGCTCGTGGGCCAGGGCCAGCAGCGGCGCCATGTCCGCGCCGACGCCACCGTAGTGCATGACCACGATCGCCTTGGTGCGCGGCGTGACCGCGGCCGCCGCGGCGGCGGGGTCGATGTTGCCGGTGCTGTCGTCGATGTCGACGAAGACGCAGGTCGATCCGCGCAGCGCCATCGCGGTGGCCGCGGAGGTGAAGGCGAACGACGGGACGATGACCTCGTCCTCGGGGCCCAGCTCGAGCAGCAGGGCGCCCAGTTCCAGCGCGTGCGTGCACGAGGTGGTCAGCAGGGCGTGCGGGGCGCCGGTGATCTCCTTGATCCGCGCGGTGGCCGAGCGGGTGAACTGCCCGTCGCCGTGGCTGTGATCGGAGTCCAGCACCGCCGAGAGGTTCGCGCGCTCGGCGGCGGCGCGGAACGGCCTGCTGAAGATGATGCGGTCGGTCACTCCGGACGGCCCTTCTCCGACGCGGCTGCCGGTACCGCGGCGTCGACTCGTCGGTTCTGGGCCGGCGAGGGCATCGTATCGGGCCGCGGCGTCGGCGAGTCCACCGTGAGGTAGAGCGGCTTGCCGACCAGGATGTGCAGGGCCACACCGAGATACTCGGCGATCAGCCCGAGCGAGAACAGGGTCGCGCCCGAGCACAGCAGCACCGCCACGATGATCGAGGCCCAGCCCTCGGGATCGTGGTTGTCCTGGGTCAGCGCCTGCACGGCGATGACCGCGGCCCAGACCACGCCGACGAGCGCGAGCGTCACCCCGAGCATGCTCACCAGCCGCAGGCCGCGGGTGCCGCTGCACAGCACCATCTTCCAGAACAGCGAGAACAGGCGGCGGTAGTTGTAGCCGGACTCGTCGCGGCCCTCGGCGCGCAGCACCACCGGCACCGACACGGTCCGGCCGACCACCCAGGTCAGGGCCACGTCGAGATAGACGCCGTTGGCGGCCACCTCGGCGAGCTGGCGGCCGATGTCGCCGCGGATGAGCCGGAAGCTCTCGAACCGGGTCGAGTCGGGGAAGGCGAACACCGTCGCCAGCACCAGCTTGGCGCCCCGCGAGGTCAGGTTGCGCAGGAAGCCGTGCGGGCGGGTGTTGCTCGGCTTGGAGTAGACCAGGTCGGCCCGCGAGGCGAGGGCGGCGTCGAGGAAGTCGGCGACGAACGCGGGATCGTGCTGACCGTCCTCGTCCATGGTGACGATCCAGTCCCCGCGCGCGGCGGCCATGCCCGCGATGGTCGCGGCGTCCTGCCCGTAGTTGCGGCTCAGCCACAGCGGACGCACCTGGGGGTAGGCGGCGGCCAGCTCGCCGATGACGACGTCGGAACGGTCGGGGCCGTTGTCGTGGACGAGGATGATCTCCTGCACCGCGTACCGGATGCCGCCGGGCGTGGTCTGCGGACCGCCGAGCCGGTCGAGCTCGGCGACCAGCGCGGCGATGGTCTGCTCGCCGCGGTAGACCGGCACGACCACCGACACCGAATGCGCGTGACCGTTGCCGGAGCTGCGAGCGGAATCGATAGGCATGTGGGCCGGCCCCTGAGGTCTGTTCGATGTGTGCTGGTGAGAACCCGCGAACTCTAACACCGCGACGCGGCGCGGTCGCCCCCAGCGCGGGGGACCGGCGGACGATGCCGAGCGCGTGCGCTACCTGTAGGGTCTGGTGCTCGTGGTGGAAAGTAGAACCCCTGCCCGTCGTGAGGTCTACCTGTGGGGCCTGTACACCTCGCTCGGCGTGATCGCCGGTTATATCGCCGTGCTGCTGGCCAACTCTCGCCACTTCTACACCGACGACACGGAATCGCAGTACGTGCCGCTGTGGCAGATGCTCGGCCGTCGGCTGCGCGACGGTGACCTGCCGGTGCTGGTGCCCGAGCACTGGATGGCGGGCAACTACGCCATCGAGGAAGCGGGCCTGCTGAATCCGCCGCAGCTGCTGATCGATCTGATCGCGCCGTCGGTGGACAACCTGGTGCTCTACGCGACCGTGGTGAAGCTTATCTTCGCCGTGATCGCCGGGCTCGGCGTCTACCGGGTCTGCCTGGTGTACGGGTCGCGGGTGCAGTGGGCGGCGCTGGCGGGGGTGTCGTTCCCGTTCACCGGCTGGTTGCTGTTCTTCGACGAGGCCAGCTGGATGACCGCGTTCACCGGGACCGCGTGGGCGGTGCACGCCTGGGCGTCGGCGGTGAAGTACGCGCGCGGCAACTCCGGGCCGGTCCCGACCTTCGTCTTCCTGTACCTGGCCATCTCCGTCCAGTACATCTTCCCCGCCGTCGAGGCCGGGCTGATGATCGGCGCGGTCATCGTCGGCGAACTGGTCTTCCAGAAGGCCTGGCGCGGCCCGCTGCGGCTGACCGTGGTCGCGGGCCTGGCCGCGCTGGCCGGCCTCGCCACCTATCTGCCGTCGATGTACTCGGCCAAGGTCACCTGGCGGGGCACCGCCCAGATCAACAACGACCAGTTCCTCACGGTCCCGTGGTCGGAATCGCTCAACGGCAGCCTGCCCTCGACCCTGCCCGCGTTCACCTCGTGGTGGGGCTACGTGCAGCCGATGCCGGTCGTCTACATCGCGTGGTTCCTGATCCCGGCCCTGGCGTTCGTCGACTGGGGGCGGGCGCGGCAGGCGTGGCGCGAGTTCACCGCCATCGGGCTGTTCGCCCTCGCTGCGGTCATGTGGACCGCCGGGCCCGGCACCATCGGCCCGCTGCGCTGGCCCGCCCGGGTGCTGCCCATGGTGGCGCTCGGCCTGCTGCTGCTCGTGTGCGTGCTGCTCGGCCGGTTCGCCACGTTCAAGGACTGGCGGCCGCGCGCGGTCGCCGCGGGTGTGCTGATCGCGGTGGTGTGGGTGCGCTCGTTCTCCGCCGACCCGCATCACGTGCTCGCGCACGTCGTCGCGGCGGTCGCCATCGCGCTGCTGGGCGCGGCGGTGGTGTGGCTGGCCCGGACCCGGGGCGTGAGCGCCGCGGTGGCGCTGGCGATCGTGGCGGTCGCGCCCATCGCCTACATCCAGGTCGAGCGCGCCCAGCCGACCCCGATGAGCTGGAACCTGCCCGGCGACCGCGCCGCCGCCGAGGCCGCCTTCCCCGAGTTCGCGGGCACCACCCTGCAGCTGGGTGACCGCGCGCTGATCCAGCCCGGCGAACGCACGCTCGACGGCGCCTACGGCGCGCTGGTGTTCGGCAACTACGCCAAGGACCTGGACAAGACCTACGTCAGCGGTTACACCCCCAACGGGCACTTCTGGTTCGGCGAGATGCTGTGCATGCGCTGGGACACCAGCGTGTGCCCCGACGCGTTCCGGCGGGCCTTCGCCGTGGAGCCGTCGACCGGCAAGCCGATCGTCGACCTGATGAACGTCGACCGGGTCGTGCTGCAGAAGGCGCTGTATCCGAACGCGGGCACCGAGCAGGCGCCGGAGGGCTGGCACTGGGCCGACTACCCGGACAAGGCCCGCTACATCGCCGTGCTCGAACGCGACGCCGGGCTGCTGTCCACCCGCAACGGCCGGGTCTCGGCGGTCGAGGGCGGCACCGCGACCTCGGTGTCGGAGAGCGACACGACCAGCCGCGTGCGGGTCAGCTCCGAGTCCGGCGGCCGGGTCGTGTTCGCCCGCCTCGCCTGGCCGGGCTACCGGGTGACCCTCGACGGCAGGGACGTGCCGTTCGAGGTGGTGGCCAAGTCGTTCGTCGCGGTGAAGATCCCCGCGGGCACGGTGAACGGCGACCTGGCGGTGACCTGGCGGCCGCCGGGCTGGAAGATCGGCGCGGCCGGGATCGCGGCGAGCCTGGTCGGGCTCGGCGTGCTGCAGTGGCTGTACCTGCGCGGCCGCCGCCCCGACGAGGAGGGCGACGCGGCCGGGGACGAGCGCGCGCCCGACGACGAGACCGCCGCCGACCTGGCCGAGGCGCGGCCGTGACGAGGACCGAGCAGGCGCCCGGCGTCCACGAGACGCCGGGCCCGCTGCTGCGGGTGGTCAAGCGTCAGGAGCTGGCCTTCGCGCTGGTCGGCGGGTTCAACACGCTGCTCGGCATGGCGCTGACGGTCGCGTGGCTGGCCGTGCTCGGCGACGGGCGGCCGGGCCTCGCGGTGGTGCTGGCCTACGCGATCAGCACCACCGTCGCCTTCGTCCTGCACCGCACGCTGGTGTTCCGGGTGCGCGGCCACGTGCTGCGCGATTTCGTCGCCTTCTGCGGCGTCAACTCCGGCGGCCTGCTGCTCAACGTGGTGCTGCTCGAGCTGGCGGTGACGGGGTTCGGCCTGCCCGCGGCGCCCTCGTCGGTCGTGGTCATGGGCCTGGTCGCGGTGCTGAGTTTCTTCGGCCACCGCTACATCTCGTTCCGCAGGCGACCGGCCACCGCGACCGCCGCCGGCGGCCGGTAAGTTGTCGGTCATGGCCAACGAAACGACCCTGGACGCCACCCTGCTCGGCCTGCTGGCCTGCCCGCAGGACAAGGGCCCGCTGCACCTGGTCCGCACCGCCGGTGGCGACAGCGTCCTGTACAACCCGCGCCTGCGCCGCGCGTACCCGATCGACAACGGCATCCCGGTGCTGCTGGTCGACGAGGCCCGCGACGTCGACGACGCCGAGCACGAGGCCTTCACCGCGCAGGGCTGAGCCCGCCGAGCCCGCTGAGCCCGCTCGGCCCCGCGTCGAGCCGGAAGCTCACGCCTCGGCGCCGATGTCCCCGGTCAGGTACCGCTGCAGCGTCGGCCCGGCGGCCGCAACGACCCGCTCGATCGGCATCGAGGCCAGCGGCTCGAGCCCGATGATCTCGCGGGCCACCAGAATCCCCGCCATCTGCGAGGCGACCAACGCGACGCGTTCGCGGCCGTCGTCCTCGGGGGTGGCGATGCGGGTGCGCACGCGTTCCAGGACCACCTGCAGCAGGAAGCTGCGCGCCAGCTCCACCTCGCCGCCGCCCAGGATCCGCCGGGCGGCGGCGACCAGGCCGGGCCCGGCGGGCGAGGCCCAGACGTGCAGCACCCCCGAGAGCAGGGTCTCCCCGATCCGGTCCACCGGCACGGCGTCGACGGCGCGCAGGGTCGCCTCGGGATCGATGGGGAGTTCGACCGCGGCGGCGAACAGTTCCTGTTTGGTGCCGAAGTAGTGGTGCACCAGGGCCGGGTCGACGCCCGCGTCGGCGGCGACCGCCCGGATCGAGGTCTTGTCGAAGCCGCCCCGGGCGAACCGGGCGCGCGCGGCGTCCAGGATCGCCTGGCGCGCACCGGAACTGCCCGGCCTGCGACCGGATCGGGGACTCACGCCGTCCGCCTGCGCAGCGTCGCCGCGCCGAGGACCAGCGCCACGATCGCGAAACCGGCCACCACGGCCAGGTCGCGCCACATGGCCGCGGTCGGCTCGGGATAGCGCGAAACCTGTTGCAGCGCATCGACGGCGTAGCTGAGGGGCATCACGTCGCTGATCTTCTCGAGCCAGTCCGGCAGCTGATCACGCGGGACGAGCAGGCCGCACAGGAAGATCTGCGGCGCGACGACCACCGGCATGAACTGCACGGCCTGGAATTCCGTGCGCGCGAAGGCGCTCGCGAGCAGTCCCAGCGCGACCCCGCACACGGCGTCGACCACCGCGATGAGCACCACCCAGCCCGGGCTGCCCGCGGCATCGAGGCCGAGCAGCCCGAACGACACCAGGCAGGCGACCGCGGCCTGCGCGGCGGCCGCGAGGGAGAACGCGGTGCCGTAGCCCCCGAGCAGGTCGAGCTTGCTCAACGGTGTGGTCAGCAGGCGCTCGAGCGTCCCGGAGGTCCGTTCGCGCTGCATGGCGATGGCGGTGATGAGGAACATGACGATGAACGGCAGGATCCCGAGCATCGTGATGCCGACCCGGTCGAACACGGTCAGCGGATTCAGCGGCGAGCGCGGGGTGTCGCGGTAGATGAAGTACAGCAGGGTCATCAGGACCGCGGGCACGACCAGGATCATGGCGACGGTGCGGTGGTCGTTGCGCAGCTGGCGCAGGATGCGGCCGGTGGTGGCGGCGTAGGGGCGCAGGGTGGTCATGCGGGCTCTCCGGCGGTGATGAGGGTGAGGAAGGCGGTCTCCAGGTTCTGCTCGCCGGTGCGTTCGCGCAGCTCGGCCGGGGTGAGCTGCGCGAGCAGCCTGCCTTCGCGCAGGAGCAGCAGCCGGTCGCAGTGCTCGGCCTCGTCCATCACGTGACTCGAGACCAGCAGGGTGGTGCCCGCGTCGGCGAGGGCGTGGAACTGCTGCCACAGCTCGACCCGCAGGACCGGATCGAGGCCGACGGTCGGTTCGTCGAGGACCAGCAGCTCGGGCCGGGCGACGAGCGCGCAGGCCAGCGAGACGCGGGTCTTCTGCCCGCCGGACAGTTCGTCGCCGCGCTGCCCGGCGAAGCGGGTGAGCCCGACGGCGTCCAGGGCGTCGGCGACCGCGGCGCGGTCGCGGCCGTAGAGCGCGGCGAAGTAGGCGACGTTCTCGCGCACGGAGATGTCGGCGTAGATGCTCGGCGCCTGGGTGACGTAGCCGATGCGCCGGCGCAGCGCGGGGTCGCCCGCGGGCAGGCCCAGCACGGTCACCGTGCCGGATTCGACGATCTGGGTGCCGACGATGCCGCGCATCAGCGTGGTCTTGCCGCAGCCGGACGGGCCGAGCAGCCCGGTGATCCGCCCGCGGGGGATGTCGAGGGAGAGTCCGTGCAGGACTGTGGATTTCCCGCGCCGAACCACGAGATCGGCGGCGGCGACCGCGGGCGCCGCGGTGGGAGAGTGCGTCATGGCGACTCAATTCATCGAGTGTTGAATTCACTACGTGATGAATTATGCGCGCGGCCGCCGCCCCGGGCAAGGGGCGGCGGCCGGTGAGTCCGTCTAGTGGTGATGACCCGGCGGCGGCGCGCCGGGCGCCCGCCCCGGTTCCACGACGACGAACTGGCCCATCATCCCCAGGTCCTCGTGCCAGAGCAGGTGGCAGTGATACATGTACGGCGTGTCCGGATCGGCGGGCCCGTCGAAGCGCAGCGCCAGCCGCACGGTCTGATCCGGCGCCACGAACACGGTGTCCTTGGGGCCGCCCAGGGCAGGCGGCGGCGGGGCGCCGTCGACGTCGAGCACCCGGAACTGCACGTCGTGGACGTGGAAGTTGTGCGGTCCGCCGTCGGCGTTGCGCACGGACCAGATCTCGGTGCTGCCCCGGGTGACCGCCGCGTCGACGCGGTCCATCGCCATCGGCGCGCCGTTGATCCGGCCGAACTCCAGCTCGAACGCGCGCTCGGTCACCGCGCCGGACCCGTCGGGCGTCTCGGCGGGGACGAGCTCGGTGGGCAGCGCGGGGGAGGGGCGCAGGACCGGCGCGGCCCGCAGTTCGAGGATGTCGAAGGTGTCGTCACCGCCGGCGAAGCGCTGGGTCCAGAAGTCCAGTCCCGCCTCGAGTTCGGTACTGCGCAGCACCGCCCGCTCGCCCGGGCGCACCCGGACCACGATCTCGGCGCGCTCACCCGGAGAGAGCCGGACCTCGCGCAGTGTCGCGGTCCGGGGCAGCAGACCGCCGTCGGTGCCGATCAGCGCGAACTCGCGGTCGTCGGCGAAACCGAAGGTGTAGATCCGCGCGGTGGAGGCGTTGAGCAGCCGCAACCGCACCAGCTCGTCGCCGACCTCGGCATACGGGGCGAGGGTGCCGTTGATCAGGATCTCGTCGCCGAGGAACCCGACGTCGCGGAAGGCGGCGTGCGCGCCGTCGAGACGGTCGCCGCGCAGGCGCACGTCCTGCACGATCACCGGCAGGTCGTCGACGCCGTAGGCGCGCGGCAGCGGCAGCGCCGCGCTCGCCGGGTCGTCGACCAGGAACATCCCGGCCAGCCCTCTGCGGACGTGGTCTTCGGTCGCGCCGTGCGGATGCGGGTGGTACCAGAGCGTGGCGGCGGGCTGGTCCACCGTCCACTCCGGCGTCCAGTCCGCGCCCGCCGCGACCATCTGGTGCGGGCCGCCGTCCATGGCGGCGGGCAGGTGCATGCCGTGCCAGTGCACGGTCGAGGACTCGGGCAGGGTGTTGCGCACGTGCACCCTGACCCGTTCCCCGCGCGCGGCCCGCAGCGTCGGGCCCAGATAGTCCCCGTCGAAACCCCAGGTCCGGGTGGCCTGCCCGGGACGGAATTCGCGGGTGCCCGCGCGCAGGGTGAGGTCGAACTCCCGGGTGCCGTCCGCGGCGAGGCGGGACGGCGCGAGCGGGGGGATCGCCAGGGGGCGCACGAATTCCGTCGTGCCCGCCGCGCGCACGTCGGCGGTCGCGTACGTCAAGTAGACCGCTCCCGCGATCGCGCAAACCATGACGACGAGCAGCGCGCCCGCGCCGAGCAACAGACGGCGCCACACGGAGGCGCGCCGGGTTTTCGAAGACATGCGGGCACGGTAGGTGGCGCCCGGCGCCGCCCACATCGGGTGAAACCCCGGTCCCGGCCAGGAGATCCGCCCGAGCCGTCCCCGAGACCGCCCCCGTCTCCGTGGTGATCCGGCTCACAGTTGTCACGTTCCGGCCGCCCGGCTTGTCCCTCGTGCAGAACCACCCTCGGGAACAAGGAGCCACCATGAGCACCCACCGCATCGTCGTCCTCGGCGCCGGCTACACCGGTCTGCTCGCCGCGATCCGCCTCTCGCAACGCACCCGGCGCCTCGACGTCGCGATCACCCTGGTCGATCCGTCGGACCGGTTCACCGAACGGCTGCGTCTGCACCAGGTCGCCGCGGGGCAGGAACTCGCCGTCCACCGCATCCCGGACCTGCTCGCGGGCACCGGCGTCACCTTCGTCCGCGGCCGGGCGAGCGCGATCGACACCGCCGCCCGCACGGTCCGCGTCGACGGCCACGGCGACCTCGCCTACGACGAACTCGTCTACGCCCTCGGCTCGGCCACCGACACCGCGACGGTCCCCGGCGCCGCCGAGCACGCCTGGACCCTGAACGGCGGACCCGCCGCCCACGACTTCGCCGTGCGGCTGGCCGGACTCGCCGCGACCGGCGGCACCGTCGCGGTCTGCGGCGGCGGGCTGACCGGGATCGAAGCAGCCACCGAGATCGCCGAGAGCCACCCGGGCGTGCGGGTCGTGCTGATCAGCGCGGGGGAACCCGGCGCCATGATGGGCGTGTCGGCCCGCGCCCACCTCGGCCGCGCGCTGGACCGGCTCGGCATCGTCCGCCACCTCGGGCAGCGGGTGGTCCGGGTGCTGCCCGCAGGCGTGGAACTGGCCGACGGCGCCGTCGTCGCGGCGGATCTGACGCTGTGGACCACCGGCGTGCGCGTCTCGCCGCTCGCCGCCCGGTCGGGCATCGCGACCGACGCCCGCGGTCTCGTCGTGGTCGACGAGACCCTGAAGTCGGTGTCCCACCCCGAGATCCACGCGATCGGTGACGCGGCCGCGGTCCGCCAGGCGTGGGGAGCGGTCCACGGGACCTGCCAGTCGGGGCTGCCGACCGCCGCCTACACCGCCGATCTCATCGCCCGCGAGCTGCGCGGGAAGACGGTGCGGCCCTTCCGGTTCGGCTACTTTCACCAGCCCGTCAGCCTGGGCCGCCGCGACGCCGTCATCCAGTTCACCCGCGCCGACGACACCCCCGGCCGCTTCGTGCTGACCGGCTGGGCGGCGTGCCGTTACAAGGAGACCGTGTCGTCGAGCCCGCTGACCGCGTTCCGGGTGAGCAGGCGGATGCCCATGACGGTCCAGCTGTCGAAGGGCGGGCGGGCCACCCGCCGTCGCGGCTGACCCGTCACCATGGTGCACGCCCCCGCACCCGCCCGAATCAGGAGATCTCGCGTGAGCGCCGAAGCCGAGCTTCCGGACCCCTTCACCGAACACCGGCGGCTGCTGTTCGCCACCGCGTACCGGATGCTCGGCACGGTCACCGACGCCGAGGACGTCCTGCAGGACGCCTGGATCAAGTGGCACGACACCGACCGCGCGGGCGTCGACCACCCCAAGGCCTATCTCGTGCGCACGGTCACCAACCTGTCGCTCAACCGCCTCACCTCGGCCCGGGCGACCCGCGAACAGTACATCGGGCCCTGGCTGCCCGAACCGATCCTCACCTCGCCCGACATCGCGGAGGACTCCGAATTGGCCGACACCGTCTCTACCGCCATGCTGGTCGTGCTGGAAACCCTGACCCCGGTCGAGCGCGCGGTCTTCCTGCTCCGGGAGGTGTTCGGGTACAGCCACGCGGAGATCGCCTCCGTGGTCGGCCGCACCGACACCGCCGTGCGCCAGATCGCGCATCGCGCCAAGAACCACGTCGAGGCGCGCCGCCCGCGCTTCGACACCGACGAGCGGTCCCGCGCCGAGGTGACCAGCCGGTTCCTGTCCGCCTGCGCGGGCGGCGATCTCAACGCGCTGCTCGACCTGCTCGCCCCCGAGGTGACCTGCTGGTCCGACGGCGGTGGCGTGGTGACCGCCGCGCGCAGGCCGCTGCACGGACCCGATCACGTCGCGCGCTGGATCCTCGGGGTCCTGGCCAAGCCGGAGTCCGCGGGGGTGGTGCTGGAACCGGCGTACGTCAACGGCGAGCTGGGCGCGGTGGCCCGGCTCGGGGAGCATTCGATCGGCGCGTTCACCTACGACCTGTCCGGCGGCCACATCCACAACCTGCGCTTCCAGGTCAACCCCCACAAGGTCGCCGGACTGCGGGCGGGGACCGACCTGGTCTGAAAGGTCCACCGCGCGCGGAACGCGGCCTGCCCCTACGCTCGTCGCGTGCTCAGCGAGTCAAACACGATCGAACCGGCGGCCGACGGCGGCCAGGTCCGGGTCTCCACCCTGGAACTGTTCTTCGACCTGGTCTTCGTCCTCACCATCACCCAGCTCACCCACGTCTTCACCCACCATCCCGGGTGGGAGGCCCTGCTGCAGGTCGCGCTGTTGTTCGGCCTGGTCTGGTGGATGTACTCCGGCTACGTCTGGCTGACCAACGAAGTGGCGCCGAACAGTTCGGCCCGCCGCACCTGGCTGCTGATCGGCATGTTCGCCTTCTTCGTGCTGGCCATGGCGATCCCGGACGCCTTCCACGGCACCGGCATCGCCTTCGGCCTCGGCTACGTCCTGGTCACGGCGGTGCACACCGCGCTGTTCGCCACCAGCGGCGGCGGCAGCGTGCGGACCGCGATCCGCCACATCGGCCCGTTCAACGGCCTCGCCGCGCTGCTGGTGCTCGGCGGCGGATTCGCCCACGGCGCCGCGCAGTACGGGTGCTGGGCGCTGGCGCTGCTGGTCCAGGTCGGCGGACCGTATCTGGTCGACACCGGCGACTTCGTCGTCCGTGCCGGGCACTTCTGCGAGCGGCACGGGCTGGTCGTCATCGTCGCGCTCGGCGAGTCGGTGGTGGCCATCGGCGCGGGCCTGGCGGGGGAGGCGGTGACCGTCGGGCTGGTCGCGATGGTCGCGCTCGGCCTGTGCCTGGCCTACGTGCTGTGGTGGGCCTACTTCGGCTTCGACGATGAGCGCGGCGAGCACGCGCTGGCGGCGGTGCCCGACCGCGAGCGGGTGCGACCCGCCCTGCACGCCTACGGGTACGCGCTCTACCCGCTGCTGGTCGGCATCATCCTGACCGCGGCCGGGATCAAGATGAGCATCGCGCACGGCGGCGAACGGGCCGAGCCCGCCGCCGCGGCCGCGCTCTCCGGCGGGGTCGCGCTGTTCTTCGCCGGCCAGTACTTCTTCCGCCGCACGCTGGGCCTGCCGCGGGCCTGGGTGCGCGCGGCGAGCGCGGCCGCTGTGCTGGTGACCGTCCCGGTCGGCGTCTACGGCGTGGCCTGGGCGCAGCTGGCGGCCCTCGTCGCGGTCGCCTACGCGGCGGTCATCGCCGACGACCGGCTCACCCTGCGCGCCGGGCAGCACAGCTCCTACGCCTGAACGGGCATCGGTGACAATGGCGCGGTGAGCGCATCCGAACTCGTCGCCGATCCCGCCACCGCAGCCCGCCGGCTGCTCGGCGCCGAACTGTGGT
>NZ_BAGK01000096.1 GCF_000308795.1 Nocardia thailandica NBRC 100428
GAAACCCGCGACCGCGCCGACGGTGGGCTCCCCGACGCGCCCCAGCAGTGGGAACCCGAACTGGCCGAGCCATCCGTCGTCGAAGTATTTCGACAGGTAGCCGCGCCCCGAGTCCGGGGCGATCACCACGACCACGTCGTCGGGTCCGAGCTCGCGCGCCACGCGCAGCGCCGCCGCGACCGAGGTACCCGAGGATCCGCCGAGCAGCAGGCCCTCCTCGCGGGAGAGCCGGTGCAGGACCCGCAGCGATTCCGCGTCCGGGATGCGCTCGATCCGGTCGACGACCTCTCGGTGATAGGACTGGGGCCACTCGTCGATCTCGGTCTCCGGATGGCGGTAGTGCCCGACGGATTCGACGTACCAGGCGCGCCCGTCGCCGCC
Organism: Nocardia thailandica NBRC 100428; assembly: GCF_000308795.1. Classification (GTDB taxonomy): domain Bacteria; phylum Actinomycetota; class Actinomycetes; order Mycobacteriales; family Mycobacteriaceae; genus Nocardia; species Nocardia thailandica. The sequence goes on from NZ_BAGK01000096.1 coordinate 382, forward strand.
GCCGTACACCGACGACTCGGGGTCGGCGCCGACCACCCGCACCCGCCCGCCGGAGACCTCCTTGAGGAATTCCCCTGCCCCGCTGACCGTTCCGCCGGTCCCGATGCCCGCGACGTAGTGGGTGACCGCACCGCCGGTCTGCTCCCAGATCTCGGGCCCGGTCGTGGTGCGGTGGGCCTCGGGATTGGCCGGGTTGTCGTACTGGCCCGCGAACCACGCACCGGGGATCTCCTCGGCCAGCCGCAGCGCGACGCTGCGCAGGTGCTCGGGGTGACCGACCGGGCGACCACCGGGGGTCACGTGCACCTCGGCGCCGTAGGCCCGCAGCAGCGCGACCTTCTCGCGGCTGGACTTGTCGGGGACCACCACGACGACGCGGTACCCGCGGGCCGCCCCGATGGCCGCCAGCCCGATCCCGGTGTTGCCGGAGGTGGCCTCCACGATCACGCCGCCGGGACGCAGGTCGCCCGCGGCCTCGGCGGCGTCGAGCATCGACAGCGCGGCCCGGTCCTTCACGCTCCCACCGGGATTGAGGTACTCGAGCTTGACGTACACGGTGGCCGCGCTGCCGTCGGTGACGCGGTTGAGCCGCACCAGTGGGGTGTGCCCGACGGCGGCATCGAGGGAGCCGAACACCGCGGCGCCGATCCGGGTGCGTTCGATGTCGATGGTCATGCCGCCGACCTTCCTGTCTCGCCGAGCAGCCGCAGCACCTCGCGCCGCAGCCGCAGATATCCGGGGTGGTCGTGGTCGCGGGGCCGGTCCAGCTCCACGGGGAGTTCGGCCAGGACCTTGCCCGGCCGCGGGGTGAACACCACGACGCGATCGGCCAGGCGCAGCGCCTCGTCCACGTCGTGGGTCACCAGGACGCCGGTGAAGCCGTCGTCGTGCCACAGCCGCGCGATCTCGGTCTGCAGCGTGGCGCGGGTCAGGGCGTCGAGTTTGCCCAGCGGTTCGTCCAGCAGGAACAGCCGGGGCCGGTTGACCAGCGCGCGGGCCAGCGAGACCCGCTGTGCCATACCGCCGGACAGCTGCGCCGGGTAGCTGTCGCGGAAGGCGGCGAGGCCGACCAGGTCGACGGCCTCCTCGATCCGGTCGCGGTCGGCGGCCAGGGTGCCGCGCGCCTGCGGCCCCAGCGCGACGTTCTCCGCGACGGTGCGCCAAGGGAACAGGGTGGGGTCCTGGAACATGAGCGCGCGGTGCGGATCCGGTCCGGCCACCGGCGCGCCGTCGACGCGGATCGTGCCCCGCGACGCTCGCTCGAGCCCGGCGAGCAGGCGGAGCAGGGTGGACTTGCCGCATCCGGACGGGCCGAGCAAGGCGACGAATTCGCCCGGCTCGATCCGCAGGGAGATGTCGGTGAGCACCCGCAACCTGCCCAGTTCCTGCGCCCGCGTCGGGACCGGCGCGGGCCGGCCCAGCAGCCGGTCGACCACCCCGCGCCCGCGGGGCCCGGCCACCGCGAACTGGTGCGAGACGCCCTCGATGTCCACGGCACTGCCGCGGAGCGGTTCGCTCACCATCGCACCAGATCCTTCTGCCAGCTCAGCGCCCGGTTGCGGACGCGGAACAGGACGAGCATGAGCAGCCGGCAGATGACGATCATGACGATGATCGCGGCGTACATGCGCGGGTAGGCGGCCCAGCCCTTGGTCCACTGGATGTACCAGCCGAGTCCGTCGCGCACGCCGAGCAGTTCGGCGACGGCGAGCGCGGCGAGCGAGGCCCCCAGGCCCATGAACAGTCCGGTGAAGATGTTCGGCAGCGCCGCGGGGACGGCGACCCGCCAGACCAGGAAACGCGGCGAGGCGCCCAGGGTCTGCGCGACGTCGAAGTAGCCGCGGGTGACCCCGGCGATCCCGGCGCGGGTCAGCACCGCGACGGGGAACCAGACGCCGAAGGCCACCATGAACACGCTGCCGCTGTAGGTGGAGGGGAATACGACCAGCACCACCGGCAGCAGCGTGGCCGCGGGGACCGGGCCGATGAACTGCAACACCGGATTGCCCCAGTAGTTGGCCACTTTCGACCAGCCCATGGCCAGGCCGGTGCCGAATCCGGCCACCGAGCCGACGGTGAACCCGACCAGCAGCAGCACCAGCGAGTGCCAGGTGCTCGAGGCCAGGATGCCCGCGTCGGACACGAAGGCCGAGAGCAGGTGCTGGGGCGAGGCGAAGTGGGGCGGGACCAGCAGGCCGGTCTTGGCGGTGGTCCACTCCCACACCAGGACCCACGCGCCGAGCACGGCGATCCACGGGGTGCGCCTGCGCAGGGCGGCGGCCGAGGCCGGGTGGGTGTAGGCGTGGATCGCCCAGCCGGTGAGGACCAGCGTCCACGCCGCGAACAGCAGTCCGGTGACCAGCGGGTCGGCGGCGTCGAGCGCGTCGGGCACCGCGAGGGTGAGCACCGCGGCCAGCACCCACAGCGCCCAGGCCGCCGCCAGTCCCGGCCCGGGCAGCTGCCGGGCCGGGGCCGGGGCGGCCGGCGTGGGCGTGGGCGCGGTGAGCGTGGCGGTCACCGGGTCACCACCGCAGTCCGAGATCGACGTAGACCTTGTTCGCCAGCGCCTCGGGGTCGGTCTTGCGATCGAGGTAGCCGGTCTTGGCGAATTTGGCGATGCCCGGGATGATCTCGGTCTCGAGCCGCGCCGCCGACGGGTTGTAGCCGTAGGTCTTCAGGATCGACTCGACCACCGGCGCCTCGGCCGCGACGTACTTGTTGTCGACCTCGATGGCCGCGGCCGCGGGGATGTTGGCGCCGACCCAGCGGCTGCCCTCCGCCCAGGCGGTCACCAGGGAACGGGCCACGTCGGGTTCCTCGCGCAGCAGCCTGCCGTTGATCGCGGCGGCGCAGCAGTAGTGCTGCTTGTTGACGCCCTGGGAGTTGTTGGTGAGCTCGCGGGCCCTGCCCTTCAGCGTGGGCAGCAGCGCGATCGGGTCGCTGGCCGCGATCGCCACGATCTCCCCGCGCGCGAGCGCGTCGGGCAGCTGGTCGGTCGCGAACACCCGCCAGTCGACGTCTCGGCTGGGGTCGAGGCCCGCGTCGAGGAGGTCGAGGGAGAAGAACGACATGGCCGAGTCGCCGATGGCGCCGACGCCGACCGGCTTGCCGCGCAGTTCGGCCACCGAGGTGATGGGGCTGTCGGGCGGCACCACGATGCGCAGGCAGCCCTCGTGCAGGCCGGCGGCGAGTTTCGCGTCGATGCCCTGCTCGATGGGCTTGAGCCAGGAGAAGAAGATGCCGGGGGCGGCGTCGAGTTTGCCCGCGCCGACCGCGTCCTTGATCTGGTCGCCGCCGGTCTTGACGATCTCGACGTCGAGGCCGTGCTTGGAGAAGATGCCCTGGTGCACCGCCGCGAACAGCGGTGCCTCGCAGATGCCGCCGCCGTGGCCGATGCGCAGGGTGCGGGCGACGCCGCCGGTGCCGGGCGTGCGGCGGGTCGTGAGCCAGGCGGCGAGCCCGCCGCCTGCCACCACGGCCGCCGCCACGCCCGCGCCGGCGAACAGGCCACGCCGGGACAGCCCTGCCGCCGGGGCGGGCGGCGCCGCCGGCGTCAGGTCCTCGTCCTCGTCGGGGGTGTGACCCGCCGCGCCGTCCGGTTCGGTCGTACTCATCTGGCTACCTCGTCCTCCGCGCGCCGGTCGCTCCGCGGTCCCTCGCCGCGGTCCTGCGTACGGTTCGACGTTCCCGAATTGCCGCGCGTCCGACCAGGTTTGCTCTCACCCCGATTCGATCGGCGCGCCGCGGCACGGCGACCCGCCGGGGTCAGCGCGCCGGGCGGGGCCCGACGATGGAGGCGCGCTCGACGGTGCGCCGCGCGGGCCAGTAGTCGCTCGAGGCGTAGTGCTGGACGGCCCGGTTGTCCCAGAACGCGATCGTGTCGGGCTCCCAGCGCAGGCGCACCTGGTGCTCGGGCGCGTCGGCCTGCCGGGCCAGGCGGTCGACGAGTTCGCGGCTCTCGTCGAGGTCGAGGCCCGCGATGCGGTCGGTGAAGATGCGGTTGACGTAGAGGTGCTTGCGGCCGGTGACGGCGTGGGTGCACACGACGGGGTGCCGTACCGAGGGGTGCGCGGCGCGCATCCGCTCCTGCTGCTCGGCGGTGGCGCGCACGCCGAAGGCGCGCGTGAAATCGTGGATGCCGTCGAGGTTCTCGATACGCGCCTTGGTCTCGGCGTCGAGCGCGTCGTAGGCGGCGTACATGTCGGCGAACAGGGTGTCGCCGCCGATCTCGGGCACGGTGATCGCGTGCAGGACCGCGCCCATGGAGGGCAGTTCGCGCCAGGTCACGTCGTGGTGCCAGGCGTTCTCGAATCCGGCCACCTCGGCGGTCTTCTCGAAACGGACGAGTTCGGGTTGGCCGGTGTTGGACGGGATGACCGGGTGGATCTCGAGCTCGCCGAACCGCCGGGCGAAGGCGACGTGCTGGGCGGCGCTGACCGGCTGATCGCGGAAGAACAGCACCTTGTAGTCGTGCAGGGCACGGCGGATCTCGTCGATCACCTCGTCGGCCAGGTCGGCCCGCAGGTCGATGCCGCTGATCTCGGCGCCGAGGGTCGCGCCGACGCGCCGGGCGTCGAAGTGCTGCCAGGTCAGCCCGGCCAGCCGGTCGCGTTCGGCGACGAGGTGGGTGAAGGGGCCCGCCGCGACCGGATACCCGGGCAGCGGGATCGAGTGGACGGCCGGTGCCCGGTCCGGGGAAGGGTCGACGACTGCCGTGGATGTCATGGGTCCGCTCCTGGGTCGAGGGGTGTAGTCAACCGACTACAGCGCTACCGTAGCCGGGTGACTACACAGGCGGGAAGGGATAGCGATCCCGGTGATCCGAATGCGGCGGCCACGCCGGTCGGCCGGGACGCGGTGGCCGCGGCGGTCCTGTCCGCGGCCGCGGACCTCTATGCCGAACGCGGTCCAGCCGCGACCTCCATCCGCGACGTGGCCGAGCGCGCGGGGGTCAACCACGGCCTGGTCTTCCGGCATTTCGGCGCCAAGGACGCCCTGGTCGCCGCGGTGCTCAACCATCTCGCGGCCGAATCCGAGTCCGCCATCGGCGACGCGGGCGCCGGTGCGGGCGGCGCCGATCCCCGGCTGCGCCGCCACTGGATCGTGCTGGCGCGCTGCCTGCTCGACGGCTATCCGGTCGGCGCCATGCAGGACCGTTTTCCGGTCGTCTCGCGGCTGATCGAGCAGACCCCGCGCGCCGGCCGCGCGGACGGCGCCCTCGCCCTCGATGTCGCGCACGCGGTCGCGTTCCGGCTGGGCTGGGAGTTGTTCGCACCGTTCCTGCGCGCCGCCGCCGGCCTGGACGCACTGTCCGAGGACGAACTCGACGCGGCCGTCGACGAGCGGGTCCGGCGGCTCCTCCTCGCGGGCGGGGACTGACCCGCAATTGCGCGCAGCGCTGGGGAAACCCTTGCGCCGCAGCGCCCCGGTGGCGAGAGTTGGCCCTTTCGCGCGGAGCAGAGGAGTCCCGATGACCACCACCGAACCGCCGCGTTCCGGCGCCCAGGCCGTCGACCGGGCCGTGCACGTCCTCAACTGCTTCCAGGGCGGTGACGATCCCGAGCTGTCGGTGAGCGAGCTGGCCCAGCGCGCGGGCCTGCCGGTCTCGACGACGTTCCGGCTGGCCCAGGCGCTGGTGCGCGGACGGCTGCTGGAACAGGACCCGGCGACCGACCGGTACCGCATCGGGCACGGGCTGGCATGCCTGGCCCGGCCCGCGCTGAGCCGCCTCGGCCTGGACGCGGCCGCGCCGCACCTGTACGCGCTCGCCGCAGGCATCAAGATCACCGTCAGTCTCTCGGTTCCCGACACCGACGACGCGCTCACGGTCTTCCAGGCCCGTCCGCCGGTGCACTTCTGCGCCAATCAGATTCCGCGCGAACGCAGCCCGCTGCGCACCAGCGCCGTCGGCCAGGCCCTCATCGCCCACGCGGGCGACGCGGAGTTCGATCCGGTCCGGCGCCGCGGTTTCGCCGTCGAGGAGATCGACGCCGCCGAGCCGATCCGCGCGGTGGCCGTCCCGGTACTCGGCCCCGGCAGGCAGGTCTGGGGCGCGCTCGGCGTCCAGGCGCGCGCGGTGCGCCTGGACGCCGAGCTCGTGCGCGCGGTCGTGCCCGCGATGCACCAGATCGCGGTCCGCATCGGGCCGTTCTTCCACACCGCGGCCGCCGGTACGGAATTCGGCGCACTCTGATTTTCACGATGTGGAATCGCCGTTGCCGATGCCAGAATCGGTGACGCATCCTGAATGCACGCACGGCAGCGAATACGCGCCGTCATCGTTCGAAGAAAGTCGGATCATGGTCCACACCCCCGCGCTCGTCCGCCGCCGTACGGTGGACCTGATGCGCCTGTCCCCCGGGTTCTGTCGCCGCTGACCGCGCGCCGGCCCGCTCCTCGCATTTCGCCGGCGATTCTCGATTCCACACCGCCGCCGCGGCATTTCCGAATTCGACCGCGAAAACCGATGACCCCGCCGGTCACCGGCGACATTCGCGATGCCGAAAAACCCGGTGCGGTCTCCAGGCACTCCCGGAAAAGGGAGTCCAGCAGCAGTTGTCAGCCCACCCCGGCCCGTCCGATGCGGCCCTCGCGGCCACCGGACAAACCCGTCGAAAGATTCACACACCATGCTCTCTGCATTCCGTCGCCGACGACCCCTGCGCGCCCTCGCCGCCGCGCTCGTCCTGCCCGCCGCGCTCGCGGCGGTGACCGCCTGCGGCAATTCCTCGGCGCCGACCAGTGCCGACGGCAAGACCGTGCTGCGCTATCAGGGCACCACCGGTCAGGTGCAGTTCTGGGAACTGGCCGACGAGCTGGGCTACTTCTCCAAGGTGAAGCTGCAGTGGGAGAGCGACACCACCAGCGGCCCGGCCAGCATCCAGGCCGCGGCGACCAAGCAGACCGAATTCGGCGGCGCGTTCAACGGCGCGGTGGTCAAACTCGCCGCGGGCGGCGCGCAGGTCCGCTCCGTCATCTCCTACTACGGCTCCGACGACAAGACCTTCAACGGCTACTTCGTCCGTGAGGACTCCGGCATCACCAAGGGCCGCGACCTCATCGGCAAGAAGGTCGGCGTCAACACTCTCGGCGCGCACCACGAGTTCCTGACCCGCGAGTGGCTGCACCAGCAGGGCCTGAGCGAGGACGAGATCAAGCAGGTCCAGCTGATCGTCGTCCCGCCGGTCAACACCGAGGAGGCCCTGCGCAGCGGCCAGATCGACGTCGCCGCACTGGGTGGGGTGTTCCGCGAGACCGCGGTCGGCCGCGGCGGCATCCGCCCGCTGTTCACCGACCGCGACATCTTCGGCCAGGCCAGCTACGGCAGCCTGCTGTTCCGCACCGACTTCATCGAGCGCAACGGCGACGCGGTCAAGGACTTCGTGCAGGGCACCGCCCGCGCCATCCGCTGGACCCAGATCACCCCGCGCGACGAGGTGGTCGCCAAGTACGCCCAGATCATCGGCAAGCGGGGTCGCAACGAGAACACCAAGCTGCTCGACTACTGGCGCAGCTCCGGCATTCCGGTGGCGGGCGGGGTGATCGCCGACAAGGAGGTCCAGGTGTGGATCGACTGGCTCGAGCGCAACGGTGAACTGCCCAAGGGCAAGCTGAAGGCCGCGGACCTCTACACCAACGAGTACAACCCCTACGCCAACGGCACCTACCCCCCGACCGCGGGCCCGACCGGTGAAGTGGTGGCCGCGAAATGAGCACCGCCACGACCAAACTCGCCCTCAACGGGGTCAGCAAGCAGTTCGCGGTCCGGGGCAGCGACGAGAAGTTCACCGCCGTGGACGACATCACCCTCGACGTCCGGACCGGGGAATTCCTCGTCCTGGTCGGCCCCAGCGGCTCGGGCAAGTCGACCCTGCTCGATCTGCTCGGCGGGCTGAGCAAGCCCAGCGCCGGGGAGATCCTGCTCGACGGCGCCCCCGTCACCGGGCCCGGCCTCGACCGCGGCATCGTCTTCCAGCAGTACGCGCTGCTGCCGTGGCGCACCGCCCGCGCCAACATCCAGTTCGGGCTGGAGGCCAAGGGCGTGCCGCGTCGGCAGCGCCGCGAGATCGCCGACCACTACCTGGAACTGGTCGGCCTCGCCGGCTTCGGCGAGCGCTACCCGCACGAGCTCTCCGGCGGCATGAAGCAGCGCGTGGCGATCGCGCGCAGCCTCGCCTTCGACCCGGAGGTACTGCTGATGGACGAGCCCTTCGCCGCCCTGGACGCGCAGACCCGCGAGTCGCTGCAGGACGAGCTGCTGCGCATCTGGCGCACCACCGGCAAGACCGTCCTGTTCATCACCCACGGCATCGACGAGGCGGTGTACCTGGGACAGCGGGTCGCCGTGCTCACCTCGCGGCCGGGCCGGGTGAAGAAGGTCATCGACATCGAGTTCGACCGCAGCGCACCGGATGTGCGCTCGAGCGAGCAGTTCCGTGACTACCGACACCTGATCTGGAGCGAGCTGCAGAGCGAGGTGCAACGCGCCCAGCGGCTCGAACTGGCCGACAGCGGCGTCGCCGAATCCACCGACAGGAGCCCCGCCCATGTCTAGCGCCGTCCCCGTGCTGTCCCGCGCCAACCCCACCGCGAAGCAGGTGGCGGTGACGGTGCCCGAACCCGCGGACCGTCCCGACCGGGCGGGCGCGCTCGCCGTCCGCGCGGGCGGGCTGGTCCTGCGGGCGGTCAAGCCGCTGCTGGCCTTCGTCCTTCTGCTGGGCGCCTGGGAACTGGCGCCGCGCTTCGGGATCGTCGACGAGGTGTTCCTGCCCCCGTTCTCCACCGTCGTCGAGGCCTTCGCCGAACTGGTGTCCAACGGCCAGATGGGCGAGCACGTCTCGGCCAGCCTGACCCGCTCGCTGACCGGCTTCTCCATCGCGCTGGTCGTCGCGGTACCCGTGGGCATCGCGATCGCCTGGTACAAGCCCGTCTCGGACTTCCTCAACCCCGTGCTCGAGCTGTTCCGCAACACCGCCGCGCTGGCGCTGCTGCCGGTGTTCGTGCTGATCCTGGGCATCGGGGAGACCTCCAAGATCGCGCTGATCAGCTACGCCACCTTCTTCCCCATCCTGCTCAACACCATCACCGGGGTGCGCACCGTGGACCCGCTGCTGATCAAATCGGCGGTCTCGCTCGGCTTCTCGCCGATCCGGCTGTTCGGCAAGGTGATCCTGCCCGCCGCGATCCCGTCCATCTTCACCGGCATCCGCATGGCCGCGGCGAGCTCGATCATCGTACTCATCGCCGCCGAGATGATCGGTGCCCGCGCCGGCCTCGGCTACCTGATCACCGCCGCGCAGCAGAACTTCCAGATCCCGCAGATGTACGCCGGGATCGTGGCGATCTCGCTGATCGGTCTCGGTTTCAACTTCGCCCTCGTCGCCCTGGAACGCCGCCTGTCGCGCTGGCGTACCGCGCAGCAGTCCGTCTAGGAGAACACCCGTGTCCGACCGCACCTTCCACCTCAACGCCTTCCTGCTCGGCGTCGGCCATCACGAGGCCGCGTGGCGGCACCCGCGCACCGACGCCCGCAGGCTGCTGCAGCTCGCGCACTACCAGGAGCTCGCGCGGATCGCCGAGCGCGGCAAGCTCGACTCGGTGTTCTTCGCCGACACCCTGGCCACCGGGCCCCGGGTGGAGCGCAACGCCTTCGGCGTGTTCGAGCCGCTCACCCTGCTCGCGGCCCTGGCCGGGGTGACCGAGCACGTCGGCCTCATCGCCACCGTGTCCACAGGGTACAACGAACCGTTCAACCTGGCGCGCACGTTCGCCTCGATCGATCACATCAGCGGCGGCCGGGCCGGCTGGAACATCGTCACCTCGGCCGGTCTGGACGAGGCGGCCAACTTCGGCCTCGACGCGGTCCCGCCGCACGCGGGCCGCTACGAGCGCGCCGAGGAGTTCGTCCGGGTGGCCACCGCGCTGTGGGACAGCTGGGAGCCCGACGCGGTCGTCCTCGACGCCGAGGCGGGCCGCTTCGCCGACCCGGACAAGGTGCACCGGGTCGACCACCGCGGCGCACGGTTCGCGGTGCGGGGCCCGCTCAACTCGCCCCGCAGCCCGCAGGGCCGGCCGCTGCTCGTGCAGGCCGGATCCTCGGAGGACGGCAAGGAGTTCGCCGCCCGCCACGCCGAGGCCGTGTTCACCGCGCAGCGCACCCTCGCCGAGGGCGTGGCCTTCTACCGCGACCTGAAGTCGCGGCTGGCCGCGCACGGCCGCGACGAGAACGACCTGAAGGTGCTGCCCGGGCTCGTGCCGTTCATCGCGCCGACCGAGGCCGAGGCCCGCGCCCTCGAGCAGGAGTTCACCGACCTGATCTCCCCCGACTACGCGCTGCGCCAGCTCTCGGCGGTGCTCGGCGTCGACCTGAGCGAGCATCCCCTCGACGCGCCGCTGCCGCCGCTGCCCGACGAGGCCGCCGTCGAGGGCGCCAAGAGTCGCTTCACGCTGATCAAGGAACTCGCCGACTCCGAACGGCTCACCGTGCGTCAGCTCATCGGCAAGCTGGGCGGCGGACGCGGGCACCGCACCTTCGCGGGCACCCCCGAGCAGGTCGCCGACGAACTGCAGACCTGGTTCGAGGCGGGCGCGGCCGACGGCTTCAACATCATGCCGCCGTACCTGCCCGGCGGCCTGGACGACTTCGTCGACCAGGTGGTGCCGATCCTGCAGCGGCGCGGGCTGTTCCGCACCGACTACACCGCGACCACGCTGCGCGGCCACTACGGCCTCGCCCCGGTCGGCTCGCGGCACGACCTGGTGAGCGCCTAGATGGTCGCCCGCCGCCTCGACATCGAGCTCATGCGGGTGGTGAGCAGTTCCTGTCCCGGGTGACCGCTCCGCCGATCGCCGCAACAGCCCGAAGGAACGCTCATGACCACCCTGGAAAACCCCACGACCACCCTCACCTTCACCCCCGTCGCCGGGCACATCGGCGCCGAGGTATCCGGTGCCGATCTGCGCGCGGAACTCACCGACGAACAGGTCGCCGCGATCACCGAGGCACTGCACGCGTACAAGGTGTTGTTCTTCCGCGACCAGCACATCGACCACGGCCAGCAGGTCGCGTTCTCCCGCCGGTTCGGCGCGGTCACCGCCTCCCACCCGTACGACACCGACGCCCCCACCGACCACCCGGAGATCCTGGCGGTGGATTCGCGCCTGTACGAGAAGCGATTCGGGCACCGCAAGGTCAGCTACACCAACCACTGGCACACCGATGTCTCGCCGCTGATCAACCCGCCCGCGGCCTCGATCCTGCGGGCCGAGATCGCGCCCGAGCGCGGCGGCGACACCCAGTGGACCAACCTCGCCGCCGCCTACGCGGGCCTGCCGGAGTCGCTGCGCACCTTCCTCGACGGGCTGCGCGCCGAGCACCGCTTCGGTGGCCGCAACCCGCAGTGGAACGCCGACAGCGACTACGCCCGCAAGGTCGCCGCCGCGCCACTGGTCACCGAACACCCCGTGGTGCGGGTGCACCCGGTGACCGGGGAACGGATCCTGTTCGTCAACCCCGGGTTCACCACCCGCATCGTCGGCCTGACCCCGAGCCAGAGCGACGCGCTGCTGACGCTGCTGTTCGACGAGATCTCCCACCCCGCCTACACCGTCCGGTTCCGGTGGGAGAAGGGCAGTATCGCGTTCTGGGACAACCGGGCCACCGCCCACCTCGCCCCCAGCGATCTGGACCACCTCGACGTCACCCGCGTGCTGTACCGCACCACCCTCGAAGGTGACATCCCCGTCGGTGTCGACGGCGCCGAGTCCACCTCGGTGGCCGGCGAGAAGTTCACCGGCAACTGAACGACCCCGGTGCCCGGCCGTCCGCGGCCGGGCACCGTTCTCTTCCTTCCGCAGTCCCACAGGAGGCCACGCCATGGGCGAAACCTGGCAGACCACAACAGATGTGCTGATCATCGGCGGCGGTCCCGCCGCGTCCTGGGCCGCCGTGCACGCCCGGGAGGCCGGGGCGGAGGTGATCCTGGTCGACAAGGGCTACTGCGGCACCAGCGGCGCCACCGCGCCCGCGGGCACCGGCGTCTGGTACGTCGCCCCCGAGGCGCAGGCGCGCGCCAACGCCAAGGCCTCGCGCGAGGCGCTGGGCGGCTACCTGGCCGACCACTACTGGATGGACCGCGTCCTCGACCAGACCTACACCAACATGAACCGCCTCGCCGTCGAGGGCCGCTATCCCTTCCCGGTCGATCCGGCCACCGGCGAGCAGCTGCGCACCGGCGTGCAGGGCCCGGAGTACATGCGCCGCATGCGCGCGTGGCTGCAGCGGATCGGGGTCGAGATCCTCGATCACTCCCCCGCCCTCGAGTTGCTCGTCGACGACGCGGGCGCCGTGCGCGGCGCGGCGGGTCATCAACGCCACGCGCGCCGCGACTACCGCATCACCGCGGGCGCGGTGGTGCTCGCCAGCGGCGGCTGTGCGTTCCTGTCCCGCGCGCTGGGGACCAACGTCGACACCGGCGACGGGGCGCTCATGGCCGCCGAGGTCGGCGCCCGGTTCTCCGGCATGGAGTTCTCCAATGCCTACGGCATCGTGCCCAAGGGCTCGACGATCACCAAGACCGCCTACTACAGCTACGCCACCTTCTTCGGCGAGGACGGCCGGGTCCTCGAGGACGCGGGCTCCACCAAGGGGCGCTCGGTCATCGCCCGAACCCTGCTGCAGGAGAAGGTCTTCGCCCAGCTCGACCGCGCCGACGAGACCGTCCGTGCCCAGATGCGCCTCGGCCAGCCCAACTTCTTCCTCCAGTTCGACCGGCGCGGCATCGACCCGTTCACCCAGCGCTTCGAGGTCGACCTGCTCGCCGAGGGCACCGTGCGCGGCACCGGCGGGATCGACGTCGTCGACGACGACTGCGCCACCACCGTGACCGGGCTCTACGCGGCCGGGGACGCCGCCACCCGCGAGCGCATCTGCGGCGGGTTCACCGGCGGCGGCAGCCACAACGCCGCCTGGGCCATGTCCTCGGGGAGCTGGGCGGGGGCCGGGGCGGCCCGGCACGCGCTCGCGGTCCGCGGCTCCGCCCCCGCGCTGACGGGCGCCGGCCTGGTCGGGCTGCGGCCCACCGGTTCCCGCGACGTCTCCGCCGACGAGGTGGTCGCCGCCGCGCAGGCCGAACTGATCCCGTTCGAGAAGAACTACCTGCGTCACGGCGACCGGATCGCACCCGCCCTCGCCCGGCTCGACGAGCTGTGGGAGCACGCCTCGGCCGGGCTCGCGGGCGACGGCGCCGACCGGGTCCGCGCCCGCCAGGCCGCGGCCATCACCGCCGTCGGCCGCCTCATGTACCGCTCGACGCTGGCGCGCACCGAGTCCCGCGGCATGAGCAAACGCGCCGACCACCCCGGCGCCGATCCCGGCCAGCACCACCACATCACCGCGGGCGGCCTGGACGAGGTCTGGACGGGCACCGCGCAGGCCCGCAACTCCGGTCTGGCGGTGGCGTCGTGATCGAGCTGCTGCGCGCGCAGGACTGCATCGCCTGCGACAAGTGCGTCGACGCCTGCCCCACCGACGTCTTCGACCGCACCGAGACCGGTATCCCGGTGATCGCCCGGCAGTCCGACTGCCAGACCTGCTTCATGTGCGAGGCCTACTGCCCCGCCGACGCGCTGTACGTCTCCCCCGAGTCGACTCCGCTGCCCGCCGAGGCGGCGCTGCCGGAGGAACACATCGGACGCTACCGGGAGAAGCTGGGCTGGGGCCGCGGCCGCATCGCGGGGGCGAGACTCGCGGTGGGACCCCGCCTGCCGCACGGGACCCAGCCGCCGCGGATCGCGGAGCCGGGGCAGGTCGTCACCGGCTAGACCCGCGGGGGCGGCGTCGCGGACGCCGCCCCCGTCGCGCGTCTCGTTCCTGTGTCGGCGCGGTGACGGCGCCGGTCACAGCCGCCCGGTCCACGTCCGGGTCGCCGCCGTCTCCCCGTGCACCCGGAAGCTGCGCGCCCAGCCGGCTTCCTCGAGGAACCGCATCTCGTTGTTGACGTGGGTGCCCACGTCGAGCAGCGCTGCCGCCTTCTCGTCGAAGTTGTAGAACTCGTAGATGTAGATCCGGTAGGTGATCTCGGCCTCGAGCCCCCCGTCGCGCTCGTGGACGACGGTGTCGCTGCCGACCGCGATGTCGTAGTGCCCGATGGCGTAGTAGAGGTCGCCCTCGTGCGGATCGGCCCCCAGCCATCCCGACGCCAGTTCGCGCACGACGCCGACCTGCGGGTCGCATCGCGCCTGGTCCCGGATCGCCTCGAGCGCCTCCTCCACCTTCGCCTGCGCGCCGGGCGTCGCGACCACCCGCTCCACGTCCTCGGGGCGGATCTGATAGACGAAGCCCTCGCACGGATTGTCCAGGTAGACGCGGAAGATGTCGGAGGCGAAACCGAATCCGCTGGAGGCGAAGTAGGTCTGGACCGCCGCGGCGCCGGCACGGTAGCCCGCGGCCGCGGCCTTGTCCAGCACACCGCACCGGGAACCGTGCACCGCGCGATCACCGGGCAACGGGGGGTCGGCAGGCCGAAACATGTGCACGCTCCAAGTCGATTCGATGGCCACCGGCGCTCCCCCGCACCAGGCAGGAGTGTAGCCATCGCGCGCGCCCCGCGCCGATCCGGTGTGGCGGTGGCGCTTTTGGGCGTGTGCCCGCCGGATCAGCGCCGCGCGACCCCCTCGGACCCGGGCCGGTCGCCGAGGTGCTCGCGCACGGCGGCCACGGCGCGGACGGCGCTCTCGGCGGCCGCCTCCATGGTGGAGGGCATCCGCGTGTCGGTCCAGTCGCCGGCGAGGAACAGCCCGGCCACGGGCGTGCGCTGCGGCAGGCGCAGGTCGTCGAAGCCGGGCTGGGCGGAGAACGTCGCCTTCGGCTGGTGGATGACGTGGGTGCGCAGCACCTCGGCCTCGGCGAACTCGGGGTAGTTGCGGGCCAGCGATGCCAGTGCCGCCGCCGTGAACTCGGCGTTGGACAGGTGGACGACGTCCCACGAGGCGCTCACCGCCAGCGAATAGCAGTGCCCCGCGCCTGTTTCCACGCCGTGCATGCCGCTGGTGTCGAAGACCCACTCGATGGTGGTGTCGCGCAGGTTCTCCGCGAGCCTGCGCATCCGCAGCGGCCGGTCCAGCCACACGTAGACGCTCGAGATCGGCGCGGCCTCGATTTTGCGCGCCGGGCCGAAATGGTCGTACCGGCCGAGGTTCCCGCGATCGAGCAGCGTGGTCAGCGACCACGGCGGCACGGCGAGCACCACCGCGTCCGCCTCGATCACCCGGCCGTCGGCGAGCCGGACGCCGGTGACGGCGTCACCGACGATCTCGACGTCGGTGACGCCGCTGCCCGCGACGATGTCCGCGCCCCGCTCGGCCAGGTAGCGCTCGGCGGGCGCGACGAACAGCTCGTGCAGGCTCACCCGCGGCCAGACCGCGTCACCGGCGCGGGTGTTGCCCGCGGCGGCGCGCCGCCCGATCCAGTGCAGCGTCCGGACGAACAGGGACGCCGACACCCGCTCGGTCCGTTCGTTGAGCAGGCCGATGACGAACTGGTCGAGGACCAGCGCCCGCAGCGACGCCGGGGCGCCGATGCGCCGGAACCAGCGGTCGACGGTCAGGTCGTCGAGTTCGGGGGCGGGACGCAGTGCGGCGCGGGCGATCCGCAACCAGGTGCGCAGGGCGGCGGGCCGGTCGCGCAACGGGATCGGTGGCCAGGCCAGCCACGACAGCCCGACCACCCGGCGCACGGTGGCGGGCAGCCAGGACGGCGCGCGCAGGGTCAGCAGCTGACCCGGCCCCGTCCGGATCGCGAAAGGCGGTGCGTCCCAGCGGAGCAGGTCGGCGGTGCCGATGGTGTGGACGTAGCGGAGCAGCGCGTCGTAGCAGCCCGCGAACAGGTGCTGACCGTTGTCGACCCGGCCGTCGACGCCGGCGACCTCGACGGAGATCGTGCGCCCGCCGAGCCGTCCCCGCTTCTCCACCAGCGTGACCCGATGTCCCGCCTCCGCGAGCCAGACCGCGCCGGCCAGTCCGGCCAGACCCGCGCCCGCGACGACGACGTGGGCGGGTTCCTGCTGACTCATCGGCGCCTCCGGATTCGATGACCATACGGTCGAGTGAGAGATTTTGATCGCCATCCTCTCACCGCGTCGGCGGGGTTGTACAGCATCGACCATTCTTCGAAATCGACGGAATGTCGATTCACTTTTGACTATCGTGCAGACGGTGGGCCACCCGGGGACATCCCCTCGGCCGTCCCCGCCGAGCACCGACCGCCCCCTCCGCGAAGGAACCGCATGTACCCCGGCGCACACGTCGACCGATTCCCCGACAAACCGGCGGTTGTCATCGCCGAGACCGGCGCGACCCTGACCTATCGCGAGCTGGAGGAGAACTCGATCCGGCTGGCGCGGCACCTGCGCGGCGCCGGGCTGCGCCGGGGCGACCACGTGGCGCTGCTGTCGGTCAACAACGCGCGGGTCTACGAAGTGTACTGGGCAGCACTCAGAACCGGTCTTTACATCACCGCCGTCAACCGGCACCTGTCCCCGGCCGAGATCAGCTACATCGTCGACGACTGCGGCGCCAAGGCGCTGATCGTGTCGGCCGAGCTCGCCGACGCCGCCGGGCGCATCGTCGCGCGGACACCCGCGGTCGAGGTGCGGCTCGCCTTCGGCGGCCCGGTGCCCGGCCACGAGTCGTACGAAGAGGCGCTGGCCGCCGCGTCGCCCGAACCTCCGGCCGATCAGCCGCGCGGCGGGGACATGCTCTACTCCTCGGGCACGACCGGCCGGCCCAAGGGCATCAAGCTGCCCCTGCCCGACCGGCAGGTCGGCGACCCACCCGGCGACACCTACACCGCGTTGTTCGGCCCGCTCTACGGATTCGACACCGACACCGTCTACCTGTCCCCGGCACCGCTCTACCACGCCGCGCCCCTGCGGTACGGCGGCGTGGTCCACGCGCTCGGCGGCACGCTCGTCGTCATGGAGCGATTCGACGCCGAAGCCGCGCTGGCGGCGATCGAGCGCTACCGGGTGACCCACAGCCAGTGGGTGCCCACCATGTTCGTGCGCCTGCTCAAACTCGACGCCGCCGTCCGCGCGCGCTACGACGTGTCGAGCCTGAAGGTGGCCGTGCACGCCGCCGCGCCCTGCCCGGTCGACGTCAAGCACGCGATGATCGACTGGTGGGGGCCGATCCTGCACGAGTACTACGCCTCCACCGAGGCCAACGGCGCCACCTTCATCGACCCCGGGCAGTGGCTGCGCAAGCCGGGTTCGGTCGGGCCCGCGCTGCTCGGCACGATCAGGATCTGCGGCGAGGACGGGGCGACGCTGCCCGCGGGCGAGGTCGGCACCGTGTACTTCGAGCGCGACGAACGGCCCTTCACCTACCACAACGATCCGGCGAAGACGGCCGAGGCCACCCACCCCGATCACCCCACCTGGACCACCACCGGCGACATCGGCTACGTGGACGACGAGGGCTACCTGTTCCTCACCGACCGCAAGGCCTTCGTGATCATCTCCGGCGGGGTGAACATCTACCCGCAGGAGATCGAGGACGCCCTCGCCCTGCATCCGAAGGTTCTCGACGTCGCCGTGATCGGCGTCCCCGACGAGGAGATGGGCGAATCGGTCAAGGCCGTGGTACACCCGGCCCCCGGCGCCGACCCGGGCCCCGAACTCGCCGCGGAACTGCGCGCCCATCTGCGCGACCGCATCGCCCACTACAAGGTCCCCCGCAGCGTCGACTTCGCCGACGACCTCCCGCGCACCCCCACGGGGAAACTCGTGAAGGGCGCGCTCCGCGCGCGCTATCTCCCGCACGGGCGGCCGTAGGGTCGGTCGGCCCGACGGCCGGAATACGCCGCCGTTCAGCCGAAGTGGAGGCGGTAGCGATACCACGGGCCGTCGTAGGGCGTGTACTCCGTCGCGTCGGGCGCATCGGACGGCGGCGGGGCGAGGCCGGGGAAGTAGGCCAGACCCCACGTCCCGCCGTCGTCGGCGATGGCGAAGCGGCAGCCGCCGTCGGCGCGGTGGACGTGGCGGACCGTGAGCAGGCCGAAGCGGTGCCGATCGGAGGTCTCGACGCAGGCGCGGGCGGCGACGGTCAGCGGCTCGCGCGACAACCGCCACGACAGCCGTTCCGGTGCCGAGCTGCCCAGCACGAGGGCGCCGACGATCGCCACGACCGGGGTCGCGGCGACCAGGCCGTGCGCGCGGTGCCGGGCCAGACCGATCGGCCCGCAGATCATCCAGGTCAGGCCGGCCGCCGCGAGCAGGGGTACCGCGAGGACTCACAGGAGCAGGCTCGACCCCGCGGCCTGCTCCCACACCAGCATCGCCACCGCGAGGAGGGTGAGACCGCACGCCGACGTCATCGCGACGACCCACCTGCGGGGCGCGGTGCCGCGCAGCCGGACGGCCGGGCTCATCCCAGGACGTTGGGTTGGTCGAGCACCCAGCGCCAGGAGCCGTCCGGCTGGCGGCGGGCGACCTCCACGGTCGCACCGCCGCCGCCGGGCAGGCGGGAGCTGGTGAGGGCGAGGTCGCCGGTGCGCAGGGCCGGGCCGGTGTCGCCCGGCTCGAACACGGGACGGGCGGCGACCAGGCGGGCGTAGGCGGCGCGGATCTCGTCGGCGCCGGTGGCCAGTTCCCCGTCGGGCAGGGCGAGCACCGCGGACGGCTCGTACAGTTCCACCAGTCCGTCCACGTCGCCGGCGTTGAGCCGTTCGACCACCAGCCTGCTCAGATCCTCGGGCCGCACCGCACGCTCGCGGCCGCTGTCGTCGGGCATCTCGACTCCTCCCTCGCGTGGACGAATTCCACGGTATCGGCGGGGTCCGACAAGGTGCCCGCGCGCGGCCGCCGGTGAACGGCGAGCGAACGGCAGCGGAAACCCCCGGTGCGCG